>JAIYDB010000108.1 GCA_027487695.1 Cytophagaceae bacterium
ATCTATCTCGTAAAGACGATTATCCCAAGTTTAAATATTATTGGCGATTTAGGTCTGCGAGAAGTAACTGCCCTGTTTTACTTCCAACAATTTGGAGCTTGGCAAGAAAAAGTGGTTGCGGCAAGTTTACTATTGTGGTGCATAAACCTATTAATACCAACCATTGGAGGTTTATTCCTAATTTGGCGTATTAAACTCACTACGAAACGTTGATTTATTTCTTTTCATTCTTACTGGTAGCACACGGCAGCTTTTGCTGCTGGATAGTATATCAGTTTCTTCAGATAAAAACGCCAACAATTTTAACCTCCTTTAATCAGAGGGTATCGGTAATTATTGCAGTACGTAATGAGGCAAGTAATATCCTCAACCTATTGGCTGACCTTGAAAAGCAAACCTACCCTAAGCACCTTTTACAAGTAATTGTGGTGGATGATTTTTCAACAGATAATACCGTTGAATTAGTCAAGAATTTTGCAGCTAATTATGATTTGCAATGCATCCCATCGGATGTGCCACCCGATAAAATTGCCTATAAAAAACGCTCGGTTACCATAGGCATTGAATACGCAAAAGAGGCGGATGTAATCATCACCACCGATGGCGATTGTCGCGTAAAACCCAATTGGATAGCTGCCATCATCACCCAAATGGAAACCGATGGTGCGCATTTGGTATCGAGTCCTGTTACTTATGTAGAAGAACCTGGTTGGCTACAGCAATACCAAAAGATAGATGTATCTGGATGGATTATTGCAGGAGCAGGCACTATGAAGGGGGACATTCCTACCTTTTGTAATGGGGCGAATTTGGCTTATAAACGAGCTACATTCTATGAGGTAGGTGGCTTTGTCGGCAAAGTAGCTGTCGCTAGTGGTGACGATGAGTTTATGATGCATAAGATAGCCGCCAAATATCCTGGAGGGGTAGCATTTTGCAAGTCGGCAGAGGCATTGGTAACCACCAGCGCACAACCCAACTGGCAAAGCTTCCGCAACCAGCGCTTACGTTGGGCAAGCAAATGGAAACTCTATGCCGATATAAAAAACGTGGCCATGGCCATTTGGGCACAGGTGTTCTATATAGGCACAGGGTTAGCCCTGTACGCAGGCTGGATATGGCCAGAATTTTATATTCAGTTCCTAGCCGTTTGGTTGGCAGCCAAGGTAATACCAGAGCTTATCATGCTTAGGGTGTTATACCATCAAATTGAAGAGCGATGGAGTTGGCGCGCCTTTTTCTTGTACGAAGGCTTGGTTAGTTTCTTCCTGTTCTACATCATTTACAAGGTAGATGTCGGCACTCAGTTTGAGTGGAAGGGACGGGTGGTAAAGTAGGGGTGACTAGTCAGCTAAAAAACCATATTAGTAAATAGAAATTAATTGCCACCGACAATATTTGGCAGTGCGTCATTCAATATTGCAAAAAAGGACCTCCCTATGAATAGAGCTACTTTCTTGCAATCGTTAAGTGTGCCTGCTTTATTGGTGAATGCAGTGCCCAATTGGTTAGTACCCTCTAAGAATGCGGTACAAGCATCGGCTATCGGTCTTTCGAGTATCTCACTGCTCAATACAGAACCACAACAATATCATGCTACATATTTGTACAGTGGCTTTATTGCAGGCTTACAATATTATGCAGCATCTGAAATTATGGAGCAACTAAGAGAAGGATTAATAGCCGATTTAGTTAGAGAGCCTGATAATACCCATGATTACAAGGCGGTGGCTATTTATGCACTCGGTAGGAAATTGGGTTATTTACAACGCCGACATAATCTTGTGCTATGCAATATTTTAGATGCGGGTTTGCCCATTTATGCTGAAATAAGCCGTTTAAATCCTGAAGCGGTTTCTTATGAGCAAGTTCGTATTAGATTGTACTTGGTAGGTGTTTTACCTAATCCTAATACCCAAACAGAGGAAATAAAGCCTGGTTTGCCACGTACAATTGCCTTGCATGAAGGGATAATGGGCACCTATGAGCGACTATAAATCTCCTATAAAAACACTAACCCCGCCCGTGGAAGCCAGGCAGGGTGAGTGAAACTATCAATCGTCGGTACTAAAAGACTTTTTAGGGTACTAGCGTAGTCCGTTACTTAAGAGCCACAGGCTTCGCAAGCATCAGGGTTGTCTAGTGAGCAGCTCATATCAGCTTTATTTTGGTCTATAGCGTTAGCGGCTACTGCACTCAAAATAGGTGTTGGTGTGGCTACTTTAGCAGTTGCAGGTGCATTTTGTTTCGTCATATCGACTGTAAACTTAATGGCTTCTGTAGCTGCTGGAGTGCGAAGGTAATACATACCGGTTTTTAAACCAGCTTTCCAAGCATAAAAATGCATTGAACTTATCTTGGCAAAGTTTGGCGCTGTCATAAATACGTTCAGCGACTGGCTCTGACAAATGTAAGCACCTCTATCGGCACTCATATCGATTAACGATTTTTGACTTATTTCCCAAGCTGTTTTATAAAGCTCTTGTAGGTGCTCAGGAACTTCATCAATACCTTGAACAGAACCGTTGCTCATGATAAGCTTGTCCTTCATTTCATCGTTCCACATACCTATGGCAACTAGGTCTTTCAGTAGGTGCTTGTTTACTACAATAAACTCACCGCTTAAAACTCGGCGCTTATAAAGGTTACTGGTGAATGGTTCAAAGCATTCGTTATTACCAAGTATTTGAGAGGTACTAGCAGTAGGCATAGGCGCAACAAGTAATGAATTGCGAACGCCATACTTACGAACTTCTTGCTTTAAGGCGGTCCAATCCCAACGGTTAGTTGGTGTTACACCCCACATATCGTATTGGAATATGCCTTGAGATACAGGAGAACCTGGGTAGGTTTCATAATGTCCGTATTTCTTGGCTTCTTCCATACTGCTGGTCATAGCAGCGAAGTAGATAGTTTCAAATATTTCTTTGTTCAGTTGGCGTGCTTCTGGGCTATCGAATGGCATACGTAGCATTACAAAAGTATCGGCCAAGCCTTGAACACCTAAACCAATAGGGCGGTGACGCATATTACTTCTGCGCGCCTCTTCTACTGGGTAGTAGTTAATATCAATAATGCGGTTAAGGTTACGAGTAGCCACTTTGGTTACTTCGTATAACCTTTGGTGGTCAAACTTACCATCCTTAATATATTTTGGCAATGCCAAAGAAGCAAGGTTACATACCGCCACTTCATCAGGAGAGGTGTACTCCATAATCTCAGTACACAGGTTACTGCTTCTGATTACGCCTAAGTTCTTCTGGTTGCTCTTGCGGTTGGCACTATCCTTATACAACATATAAGGTACACCAGCTTCAATTTGTGCTTCCAGAATTTTGAACCATAAATCTTGTGCCTTTACTTGCTTGCGGAATTTGCCTTCACGCTCGTATTTTTCATACAAACGCTCAAAGTCTTCACCGTAAGTATTATCTAAGCCTGGAGCTTCGTTAGGATCGAACAACGACCAAACATCGTTATCCTGAACTCGCTTCATAAATAAATCAGAAATCCAAAGGGCGTAGAACAAATCGCGCGCACGCATTTCTTCAGCACCAGTGTTCTTCTTCAGTTCTAGGAACTCAAATACATCGGCATGCCAAGGCTCTAAATAAATAGCGAAGGCGCCTTTACGCTTGCCACCACCTTGATCTACATAACGTGCAGTATCGTTAAATACTTTAAGCATTGGGATAATACCGTTGCTTGTACCATTAGTACCTTTGATATATGAACCAGTAGCTCTGATATTATGAATAGCCAGACCAATACCACCAGCACTTTGGCTTATTTTGGCGCATTGCTTTAAGGTATCGTAAATACCATCAATGCTATCGTCTTTCATAGTAAGCAAGAAACAAGAACTAAGCTGAGGCTTAGGTGTACCTGCATTAAATAAAGTAGGCGTTGCATGGGTAAACCAACGCTCGCTCATTAAATTATAGGTTTCAATAGCAGCATCTATATTATTGCTATGGATACCTACGGCAACACGCATAATCATGTGTTGCGGACGCTCAACTACTTTACCTTCAGTTTTTAAAAGGTAGCTGCGCTCCAAAGTTTTGAAACCGAAATAATCGTAATCAAAATCGCGTGTATAATCAACAGCAGCATCTAAACGAGCAGCATTTGCCTGTATCACTTCAAACACATCTTTATGAATTAAGGATGCATTTTCACCTGTTTTAGGATCTAAATAAGTGTAAAGCTGCTTGATCGTATTATAAAAACTCTCATTCGTGGTTTTGTGCAAATTGCTTACCGCTACTCGCGCAGCCAGAATAGCATAATCTGGATGGGTGCTAGTTAAAGCAGCCGCTGTTTCTGCCGCTAGGTTATCTAGTTCGGTAGTTGTAACCCCATCATAAAGACCATCAATTACCTTACGGGCAACCAAAATTGGATCCACATAATTGGCATCAAGTCCGTAGCAAAGGTTTTGAATTCGAGCAGTAATCTTGTCGAATTTTACGGTTTCTCTACGTCCGTCTCTTTTAACTACTTGCATATGAGCACGATATAAGTTTTGAATGAAGCTTGGCTGGTTTATTTGCTGATTATCAGCATGTTGCGATAATTAAATTGCAGGTATAAATAACGCTATAAACACCGATAAATGCAACAAAAAACAAAAAAAACTTACCTAAGTTTTTTTAAAATTTAGGTAAAAATGCCCTAGCTGCGTTGAGAACGCAACATTGCCCTGCTAATTTTTTTTGTGTGATATATTAGGTTAAAAAAAATGCCGACGCTAAACCTAAGTTAACCTTGCTTATATTGCCGTTAAACAAACAACGCTTGCAGTTTACAGTTATACTGTATTATGTTTAGCCTTCGTTAGATATATGCGTTTAACTTTTAATTAGTACTTAATTTTCTTCTAATAGTGCAATTGAACAATCCAGATAAACCAATCAGAAACAATATTGCCATTGTAAGGCTGCCATTATTCATAGGGTTAAGTTTGGCAGCAGGTGTATTGCTAGGTGCTACTCTTTTTGGCAATAGTACCACTGCCGATAAGGTAACCAAGAACTTCACTAAGTTTAGAGAAATCATCTCTTATATAGATAGAGAGTATGTAGATACAGTAAACATCAATGAGATTACGGATTATGGCATTGAGCAAATGCTTGAGAAGTTAGATCCGCACTCGGTTTATATCCCTGCTAAAGAAGTTGAACTAGCCAAAATGCCATTGGAGGGCGATTTTGATGGTATTGGGGTGGAATTCCTAATTGTTAAAGATACTATACAAGTAGTTGCCCCAATTATTGGCGGACCTAGTGAGCAAGTTGGCGTTCGTACTGGCGATAAAATTGTTACTGTTGATGGTAAGAACGTAGCCGGTATTAATATTACCAATCGCGATGTATTCACCAAGCTTCGTGGACCAAGAGGTACAAAAGTAGTGGTAGGCGTAATGCGTAAAGGCGAACCTAAACCAGTAGAGTTTACCATTACAAGAGACAAGATACCTACGCATAGTGTAGAGGTAGCTTATATGATTGATCCTAAAACAGGATATATTAAAGTAAGTAGGTTTGCCCAGAACACACATCAAGAGTTTTACGATGCCCTTAAGACTTTAAAGAGCAAAGGCATGAAGCGTTTGATGATTGACCTTAGAGATAACCCTGGTGGTTATATGGAACAGGCCAATAGAATGGCAAACGAACTTTTGGGCGATAAAAAGATGATTGTATATACCAAGAGTAAAGATGGCAGATACGATTCTAAAGCCATTGCCGATAGCAAAGGCGATTTTGAAACCGGTGCTTGTATTGTCCTAGTAAATGAAGGATCGGCTTCGGCTTCTGAAATTTTAGCGGGCGCAATTCAAGATAACGATAGAGGCTTAATAGTAGGAAGAAGATCGTTCGGTAAAGGTTTGGTACAATCGCCAATTCCTCTTTCAGATGGTAGCGAGCTTCGTTTAACTATTAGTAGATACTACACGCCAAGTGGACGCTCAATTCAAAAGCCATACACCAGTTCAAAAGACTATGAAATGGATTTTGAAAACAGGTTTGAACACGGCGAACTATTTAATAAGGATAGCATCAAGTTCAACGAAAAGCTAAAGTTCAAAACACTAGGCGGTAGAGTTGTATATGGTGGCGGTGGTATTATGCCAGATGTTTTCGTGCCGTTTGATACTGCTTTTAGCAGTAAGTACTTAAACCAGCTTTACTTTAAGAATATATTAAGGGAGTATGCCCTTAATTATGCTAACGAGAACAAGACCAAGCTTACAGAAATGGGCCTGAATAAGTTTATGGAAACTTGGTCTATGACTCCAGCTCAAGAAAAAGACATTATTGCCTTGGCCACAAAAGAAGGCGTGGAGTATAACGATGCTCAGTACAAGCGCAGTAGAGCTACTATTTTAAATGCAATGAAGGCTTTTGTAGCCCGCAGCATTTGGAGAGAGGAAGGATCGTACAGAGTAATTCATCAGCAAGACGAAATTTTCCAAAAGGCTTTAGAACTTTGGAATGAAGCTAGTGCTTTAACCACTTCAAAAAAGTAGTTAAGGAACTGTTAAATAATGGTCTTGATAAATTATAAAAATTTAAAGTGCTCCTTTTGCAAAAGGAGCACTTTTTCTTTGATACCTTTGTATTACAGGTATTGAATAGTTCTCTTAGATATTTTAAGTATGAAACCCCACCAAAGGTTAACAGTAATACTGTTTTACCTACTTGTGTTTGTAGGTGTAATAATTGCAGTTTCTTTCCTCATGGAAAGTGATGAAGGCACCATTAAGTTTCTTTTAGGAGGTGCAGGTTTTCTTGTTATTTTAATAATTTTTGTGAATTTGAATTCTTGGATGCGCAGGGCAAATAGAAGAGTTGCCAAAAACAGGAAGAAGATGGGTATCAATAGCTAGGCTTACTTTAAACTATATTCCAAGCTCAACCATAGGGTCCCAAAATAGCTTGTCAAAGTTTTTGACTTGGTTTTCTTCTACAACTACCCCTTCTGCTGCCAATAGTTCTTCCATTGCATTTGGCGTTGGGAAATGGTGTTTACCGGTTAGTAATCCCAATCTGTTTACCACTCTATGTGCTGGCACCCCTGTTCCGTGCGATGCATTCATGGCATAACCCACCATTCGGCTACTTCCTTTTGTGCCTAAGAATGCGGCAATTGCACCATAGCTGGTAACCCTTCCGTTTGGTATTTGCTTTACTACCTCATATACATCGGAAAAAAATTTTTCCTTCCTTGGGTTAACCATAATACAAGTAGTTTTTAGTGGTGAAATGGTTTTTAGGTGTTGTGCTACTTTAGTTTCGGTATAAATAAGGCTTAATTTTACTAAAACTTGGGATAATGGCTTCAAGTTTCGCTTCAAAATATTGGCAATGCCCCTGCCCCAATTATCTTTGCACCAAATAGGTAGTGTAAACAAAGCAACCCTATTTGGTTTTATACAAGTAATATGGAAAGTACAACCTATTTACCTTCGGACTATTTGCCAATTATAGTGCAGTTTGCTGCCGCAATTGGTTTCGTAATATTTTCAATGGTGTTATCTCACGCCATTGGTCCTAAGCGTCATTCAAAAGTGAAAGATGCACAGTGGGAAAGTGGTATTGCCTCAGTAGGCGATGCGCGAACTCCTGTAAGTATCAAGTACTTCTTAATTGCCATTCTATTCGTACTATTCGATGTAGAGGTTATATTTATGTACCCTTGGGCAGTAAATTTTAGGCAGTTAGGTATGGTAGGCTTTATTGAGATGGTGCTATTTATGAGTACCTTATTAGCGGGCTTCTATTACGTAATCAAAAAGGGCGTTCTTAACTGGGAATAGCCTTAAATTATTGGTAACAATTTCAATATCAACAACGTTTTTAATGCAAATGCGGTAAGCATTAGCCTTAATATAAAGCAATAAACCAATGGTAAAAGTAAGTGAAGCCCCTGAGGGCTTAGATGGTCAGGGTTTCTTTGCCACCCAGCTAGATAAAGTGGTGGGTTTAGCCAGAGCTAATAGCTTATGGCCTTTGCCTTTTGCTACCTCATGCTGCGGCATTGAGTTTATGGCCACCATGGGTAGTCATTATGACCTAGCTCGTTTTGGTTCAGAGCGCCCTAGCTTTTCGCCTCGCCAAGCCGATTTATTAATGGTTATGGGTACCATAGCCAAGAAAATGGGCCCTATTGTAAAGCAAGTATATGAGCAAATGGCAGAACCTAAGTGGGTAATTGCAGTTGGTGCATGTGCTAGTAGTGGTGGTATATTTGATACTTACAGCGTACTTCAAGGGATAGATAGAGTTATACCTGTGGATGTGTATGTACCAGGCTGCCCTCCTCGTCCTGAGCAAATATTGGAAGGCGTAATGAAAATCCAAGAGTTAGCCCAAAACGAATCGACTCGAAGAAGAAATTCTGATGAGTACCAAGCCTTGCTTAACTCATACAACATAGAATAAGGGTAACCTTATTTAATCAAAAAATTAACCTTAAAGCTGTTTAAAAACGCCTTTTGGGTTTCACTATAAATTGCGGTGGTAATGATTTCCAACCAAGAAATAGAAAACAACTTAAAGCAACATTTCGGAGCTAGTATTTTATCAGTAGCTGAACCTTTTGGTATGCTCACTATTGATATTACTGCTGAGGCGGTGTTGCCTATCATGGAACATTTGTTTAATCACCCAGAATATAGGGTTCAGTTCCTGACCGATTTATGCGCTGTTCATTATCCTGATAATACCGGTTCAGAATTGGCTGTTGTTTATCATTTACATAGCCTTGAAAATAATTTCAGATTACGTTTGAAGGCCTATACTTCAGCACAATTGTCGGTAATGCCTTCGGTTACGCCATTGTATAAAACCGCAAATTGGATGGAGCGTGAAACATACGATTTCTACGGAATTGTGTTTTCTGGCCACCCTAACCTGAAAAGGATTTTGAATATCGACGAAATGGACTATTTCCCACTGAGGAAAGAATACACCCTCGAAGACCCTACCCGTAGAGATAAAGTTGATAAAATGTTTGGTCGCTAATACGGCTACTGAAGGAACAAAACAATGAACGATTTAAACGTTGCTTTCAATACTCAAAAGCCAACTCCTAATAATGTACAATTATTAGAGTCTGACGGTGCGCTAACTACCCTCAACTTAGGGCCTACACACCCTGCAACCCACGGAGTATTTCAGAATATTATCCAAATGGATGGCGAAAAGATAGTGAGTGGTGAAACTACCATTGGCTACATTCACCGTGCATTTGAAAAATTGGCAGAACGCAGACCGTTTTACCAAATTACCCCATTAACGGATAGATTAAACTATTGCAGCTCGCCTATCAATAATATGGGCTGGCATATGACAGTTGAAAAACTGTTGCAAATAGAAGTGCCTAAGCGTGCGCAGTACATGCGAGTTATCATGATGGAGTTGGCTCGGATTGCCGACCACCTTATTTGTAACTCAATTCTTGGGGTAGATACTGGAGCCTACACAGGTTTCCTTTATGTTTTCCAACAGCGCGAAAGCATCTACGAAATATTTGAAGAAATATGCGGAACACGCTTAACTACCAATATGGGTAGAGTTGGCGGTATGGAACGCGATATGAACGAGCGTGCCATTGCTAAACTGAAGAAATTCTTAAATGAGTTTCCTGTGGTGCTACGCGAGTTCGAAAGTATGTTCAATAGAAACCGTATTTTTATTGATCGTACTAAAGGCGTAGGAGGTATATCTGCTGAGAGCGCTTTGAACTATGGCTTTACGGGTCCAAACCTAAGAGCTGCAGGTGTAGATTATGATGTAAGGGCAATGAATCCTTACAGCAGCTACGAAGACTTTGAGTTTGAAATTCCTATTGCTGAAAACGGCGATACCTTCGACCGTTTTATGGTAAGAGGTCAGGAAATGTGGCAAAGCTTGCGCATTATTGAACAAGCACTTGCTAAAATGCCAAACGATGGTTTCCAAGCCAGCGAGCAGCACTATGTATTGCCTGAAAAGAAGAAGGTATATGAGAGCATGGAAGCGCTTATTTACCACTTCAAAATAATCATGGGCGAAATAGACGCCCCTGAAGGCGAAGTGTACCATTCAGTAGAAGGCGGTAATGGCGAACTAGGCTATTACTTAATATCTGATGGTGGCAGAACGCCATACAGGTTGCACTTCCGCAGGCCATGCTTCATTTACTACCAAGCCTACCCAGAAATGGTAATAGGCTCTCAACTTTCTGATGCTATTGTTACGCTCAGTAGTATGAACGTAATAGCTGGAGAGTTAGATGCGTAGTGCATACTGGTATTACAGTTTATAGCTTGCTTTAAATTTAAAAAGATTCAACGACCAATGAGCGGTTATCATCATACAACAACTACTGAAAATTTACCTACCGAACACTTAAACCCAGTTTTTACATCTGAAAATATGGCTGAGGTTCAGGTAATTCTTAAGCGCTACCCAGAAGGCAAGCAAAAATCGGCAGTGTTGCCAATTTTACATATTGCCCAAAAGCAATGGGGCTGGTTAAGTAGTCCCGTAATGGATTACGTAGCTACCATGATGGATATTTTACCTATCGAAGTTTACGAAGTAGCTACCTTCTACACCATGTTCCACACTAACCCTGTGGGTAATTATGTATTGGAAGTTTGCCGTACAGGTCCTTGCTGCTTATTAGGTGCTGAGCAAGTAATAGACCGCATTAAGGAGCGCTACAACATTCATGAAGGTGAAACCAGTGCCGATGGTATGTTTACCATTAAGCCAGTAGAATGTCTTGCTGCTTGTGGCTTTGCTCCTGTAATGCAGATTAGAGAACAATATTTTGAGCACCTAAGTGTTGAAAATATAGATGCCTTGCTTGATCAATTGGCAGCTACCGACCCTAAAACGATTGGGTATGTTGGTAATATGCCAGTTGACGTAAAGTAGGTTTAAAGAAAGTGCTTCAGCCGAAATTGGCTGATTTTGCTGTTTCTCTAACCACCTAAAATGTATCTTTGAATTCAAAACAAAGGTTTTATATAGTTTGTACTATCATAGTAAGCCTATTATCGCTCTAGAATACCTTAGCCCATGGCACTAAAAATATTAACAGAGCACATTAACGTGCCAGGAATTAAAACTTTAGAAGTGTACCGCCAATATGGTGGCTACCGTTCAGTTGAAAAGGCTGTCAAAACAATGTCGCCTGACGATGTTGTGGAGGAAGTAAAGAAAAGCGGTCTTCGTGGTCGAGGTGGCGCTGGCTTCCCTACTGGAATGAAGTGGAGCTTTATCGATAAGAAAAGCGGTAACCCTCGTTACCTCGTTTGCAATGCCGATGAAAGTGAGCCTGGTACTTTTAAGGATAGATATTTGATGAGTAACAACCCTCACGCTTTAGTGGAAGGGATGATTACCAGTAGCTATGCTTTAGGTGCTAACCTATCTTATATCTACGTTCGTGGTGAATTGTTGTATGTAATTCGCATACTACAAAAGGCTATTGACGAGGCTTATGCAGCCGGTTACCTTGGAAAGAATATCCTTGGTTCTGGCTATGATTTAGATTTGCACGTTCACCCTGGTGGTGGCGCTTATATCTGTGGCGAAGAAACTGCCCTTATTGAATCTTTAGAAGGTAAGCGTGGTAACCCACGTAACAAACCTCCTTTCCCTGCGGTAAAAGGTTTATACCAAAATCCTACGGTGGTAAACAACGTAGAAACCATTGCTGCAGTGCCTTGGATTGTAAACAATACTGGCGATGAGTACGCTAAAATTGGCATTGGCAGAAGTACTGGTACTAAGCTAATTTCTGCTTGCGGTCACTTACAAAAGCAAGGTATTTATGAAATTGAATTAGGTGTTCCCGTTGAAGAGTTCATCTATTCAGATGAATACTGCGGCGGCATCAGAAAAGGACACGAACTAAAGGCAGTGGTTGCTGGTGGTAGTTCGGTGCCTATTTTACCTGCACATTTAATATTAAAAACCGCCAATGGCGAGAACAGGTTAATGACCTATGAATCGTTAGCGGATGGTGGATTTGCTACAGGTACAATGTTAGGTTCTGGTGGTTTTATTGCGATGGACGAAACCACTTGTATTGTACGCAATACTTGGAACTTTGCCCGTTTCTATAGCCACGAAAGTTGTGGCCAATGTAGCCCTTGCCGTGAGGGTACTGGCTGGATGGAAAAGGTATTATACAGAATTGAGCACGGTCAAGGTCGTGAACACGATATTGACTTGCTAGTAGATGTAGCTAAGAAGATTGAAGGCAATACCATCTGCCCACTTGGCGATGCCGCTGCTTGGCCAGTTGCTGCTGCAATCAGACACTTCCGTCATGAGTTTGAATGGCATATTAGGCAACCTCAAGAGGCTACACAGCCTGGTGCCGTTTACAGAGAACAAGTATTGGTTTAACCAATTCAAAAATAACAATTACAATAAATCCCGATGGCACGCCATCGGGATTTGTTATTTTAGCAGGCTTTACTTTTGGGTACTTCAATACCATTCAAAGAAATTATTTTATCTAACCGAATTACAGTGCCATCGGCAAGTTGTAAGAACTCCTCCCCTTCCTTGGTATAGATATTAAAGAATTTGGTGGTTACTGCAACAGGCACATTTTCTAAATTAGTGTACACTAAAAGTGCCTCTTGCCTACGTGTAATTACTTCAAACAAACGGTCGTAATAATTGCAATCAATAGGGATATACTTTTCGGCCATTGCTGTAATTAATATTTTGCCTGAAACTCATTACAATCAATACGTAAATCGGTTTTATCTAACGACTGATTTAATAGCAAACAATAATGTCCCAGTTTCGGGTTACTATGGAACCTACAATTTAAGCACATTCTTGGCGCTGGAATATGATCGTTCTGCTGCATATTCTTAAGCAATCCTAACAATGATTCAAGTAAATTTCCTTTAGTCGAATCTGAAAGAGGGGTTAAACTAGCCAACAAACCATCTGGATATTTGGCTACTTGATTAGC
>JAIYDB010000122.1 GCA_027487695.1 Cytophagaceae bacterium
AGCATTACTATACTTCCTAAAACACTTATTCCTATTCTGAAAATAGATTTTGCACTGTTGGTTTGACTACCAACTAGCCTAAACAGCAAAGCCTTTGAATTAAAAATCCAAGTACTTACTAGTGCTAATCCTATTATAATAAGTAGGTAATCGGTGGTTTGCCAAGGTTCAAAACCTTTTACTAGGCCTTTGAAATTGGTTACTCGGTCAAAGTTTAAGAAACTCCATACCTGTCCCTGTATAAAAAAGATAATTGCAGTAATACCAGCAATTAAACTTAAAACAGGTGCAATTACATCTTTATTACGGTTTGTTAAATAGCTGTATAGCAAGGCAGTAATACTTAAACTGATGGCAGTTATGTACGCAAATTGCAGCTGACTAAAATCCCACATATACATACTTACTTTATGTAGTTCGCTTTGTAAGGTAGCCCACAATACAAAAACAGCTATATAGCCTATTACTTGTTTAGAGATTCCTAGCAATTCAAAAACATCGTCAAAAGCCGATTGGAAAGTATTTGCCAAATAACTGAAAATCAAAAGCAAACCGAAGGTTACTAAACCTATTAAAAACTCTGGTTCCAAAAATGGCTTGAGCGAAAATGGATTATTGTTCATCTGGAAAATAACTACCAGCACAATTGAAGGCAATAACAAAAACCGAATTGCATTTGCCGTAGTACTACTATTGGCTTTGCCCAGTTGTAATAGGATTAGACATGAGGCTATTCCAAGCAACAAGTACACATATTCATACTGCCAAAAATCTATTGGTTTCGGTATAGCGAAGTAAATAACTAATCCCCAACCAAGCGTAAAGCTTAATACGGTAGCTACATATAACGATACTGTGCTGCCCAATTTCGCCTCTTCTGAATTGTTAAAGAATAGGTTGGTCTTGAACTTATATAACCATAAAAGCACCGCCATATAAGCTGCTCTTATTAAGTTAGATTGTTCAATAACTTCTGTATTCTGTTGATATGGTAACACAAGGAAGAAGAACGCTATAGGTAACATCCCTACTGCTAATAGTGCTGCTGAAACTTGCTTTTGGTACGGTAGCTTCAAAACTGGATTCAATGCCCCAATCACCATACCTAAGGTGAACCACATAAGGGCAATATTTTCTGCCTCAAAGGCAATAGGTGCGGTAAGCACAAAACAACCTGCCGCAAGGGTAAATAAAACTGTGGCAAGGTCTTTACTGCTAGCTTTAAAATGGTAATACCAACCAACAACAAATATAAAACTACCCATTAAGGCTGGGACAAGCTTGTAGTAAATGGTAGCTTCTGCATCGTGTAATAGTATCTCGGTAAACAGTAGAGAGAAGAAGGTATTGGTCCCTAATACATAGATTACATTTAAAGCAAATCCTCGCTTGGCCGAAATATAAACTGCTGTAGCAAAGAAGATAAAGAAGTACAACAGACTAAACATCACCAAGATGTACCTGTTGGGCTCAATGGAATCTGGCTGTTGTGTTAGTACCAATGAGAACGATACCCACACAAAAAACGCTGAGATATTGAGTAGTATAGTCCAGTTTTTTTGGAGCGCTAGGGCTAAAGTTCCACCATTTAAAATCAGGTAATAGGTGAACAATAGCGACACGGAACCTGAACCATCGGAGGCAATAAATGGTAAAGCAAATCCGCCAACAAATGCAGTAATGCTCATTTCAATCCTATCGTTTATGGCAGATAGGGAATAAACCATAATGGTTGTAATGGCCAGAATTGCAGCCGTTGCCGACTTTGAAAGTATTTGGTATTCGTGATAACCCAAGCCTACACTTAAAAATATAGCAGCAAAACCACCTCCCATCAATAACGATGAGTAGGTTCTATAGTCTTTAAATTTAAACTGAGCAAGTCCTACCATTAGCAATCCAGCTAAAATGCCCAGCACCATTCTTATGGTTTCATTGAGCCAACCTTGGTCTATGGCATACCTCACAAAAAACCCGATACCTAAAACCAATACCCCAATACCTACCTTGCCTAATAAGTTTCGGCCAAGTAAATCTTCAAAATCGGTTGTAGTTGGTTCTGTGTATTTTTGCTTAGGCGTTTCTTCAAAAGCAGCCTTCCTTCTGCCTGGCACAACTATTACTTCATCAGGATTAGAACTAGGTGAAACAATAGGTTTAGCGGTAGCTTCTTGCTGACCAGCAATTATCTCTGCCATCAGATTGATAGGGGCAGCAGTGGTCAATACCAAAGGTTCAGGTTCTTCAATTGGGGTAATAATTACCTCAGTAGGTAAATCCAACGGGGCGGTTTCAATGACTACAACTTCTGGAATAACCGACTCAGGTTCCGATTTTACCTCTGAAATTATTGGGGTATAACCAGTTTTGATTTGCGCTTTTAAAAGACCTATTTCTGTTTCTAAAGACTTTGTATGGGATAGTAGTTTTTCCGTTTCAGCAAACAGAAAATCGACCTTATTCTTAAGGAAGCGCAGCTTTTCGTTTACTTCCAACGATTCTTGATTGGCCCTGCTATTTCGATTAAATCTATAAAAGATATAAATCACTAAAACTGATAGAAAGAAAACCCAAAAAACACTGTCAAACATATAAATACCCCTTTTATCTAATATTGAAAGGTAAGCTAAAGAGTTTAAATTATAACAAATTCAAGAATTTTTTTTCGGTGAAACACTATAAAAAAAGGCCTTTCAACTTAGTTGCTGAAAGGCCTTAATAGTTTAAATAAATGGTTATTGCTTCACAATGCGAGCTACTGAAGTGCCCTTTTCTGTTGCAATCTCTACTAAGTAGAAACCATTGGTTAACTCAGATACATTCAATTCAGATTGTAATGCATTTGGCGATGCAGTGTAAACTACCTTACCAGATACATCCTTAATTTGAACTGACTTCACCATCTCTAATTTAGAGTTTATGGTAAGTGTTGTACTCGTTGGGTTAGGATAAACTGAGATACCCATTGCAGCTAAGTTTTTCACACTTAGTGGTTCAACAATCACACTAATGATATTTGATAGTCTGCTTACACCTTGTGCACCAATAGCTTCTGCCTGAATACTTAGGGTATCAGCAACATTTAGTGCAGTGTAGTTGATGTTGATAGAACCACCTAAAACGTTAGCTACTTCTACTCCATCTACACGGAGAATAGTGCGCTCAATTGCTTGGTTGGTGCTATCTGTTGCAGTTACACGAATTGGGAAGTTAGATAAACCTCTAACAGTAGTATCAGATGTTGGTAAGCTGATTCTCACCGCAATTCTTGGTGTTACCAAAGTAAACGGTGGCAATGCCAATGGTGCAAAGAAATCGGCTGCATTACCTACTGCTGGTTGGCCATTGGTTCCACAAACTTTACCTTCTCTAGCCCAAGGGTTACCGCCTACTGGTCCGCCGTTCATAACAAAGTTAAGGGCTACAATAGTATCGTTAGTTGGTACACTGTAATACGTACGAGGTACCAATCTCTTCACCCAAGTACCATTAATTTGTCTGGTGAAACCAGTAAGTGCGGTTTGAGCTGAATCTGACGTTGCGCTAACTACTCTTGTAAAGTTGGCTCCGTTTCTACCTACTTTAACACCTGAGTGTAATCTGATTACTGGTGCACCAAATAAACTTGTGGCAGCATTAGCAGTAGGGGTAGGACAAGTAAAACGAGGATCAACTGTGATGGTTATGGTATCGTTACCAGTTGCGCCAGCAGGAGTTACTCTAACACCGCTACCTTCAAATAAACTTGGAGCCTGACCAGTAATAGTCAATTGACGGTTAGCCGATACAAGGTTTGCACCTAATACACCATTTACTCTAGCAGTTAAATTTAAGGTATCGTTTACGGTACCTGTATTGAAGCTAAAGGTATATGGAGGGGTAGTAACTTCAGAAACCTGAACACCATCTATCCAGAACGAAACCGAAATTGGCTGTCCTGTAGTATCAGTTGCAAGTACTTCTGCGGTATAGTTGGTATTAACAGTAACAGTTGCATCAGTAGCAGGTGCAATCCAGTTGATAGATAGTCTTGGTGTTACTGCTTGTCCTGTTACAGTGATTGTTCTAATTGCACTTACCGCACTAGAATCAGAAGCACCAAATACTTGTGCCTGAATGGTGTATTGACCATTGGTTGCAGGTGCGTTCCATACAAAATTGTAAGGAGCAGCAGTTACCGTATCTGCTCTTGAACCATTAACCCAAAGCACAACACGACTAATTCGTTGGCTAGTTGAGTCAATTACTTGAACACGAATATTTACAGAACTCGCAACTTGCACTGTAGTATCGGCAGTTGGAGTAGTAATGGTAGCAGAAAGACGTGGTACAGTTGGGGCAGGAATACTTAAGTTAATTAAGAAATCTCCAGCACCACCAAAAGCAGGGGCACCATTGGTTCCACATTGCTTGCCTTCTCTACCGAAAGGGTTGCCTTCAGGTCCGCCATTTAGTACGAAGCTAAAGCCTGTAACAGTATCAGTAGCAGGTACGTTAAAGTAGGTGCTAGGTACAATTCTCTTCACCCAAGTGCCATTTGGTTGTTGGGTAAATCCAGTAATTAAGTTGTTGGCTGGAGTACCAGAAGCACCAACTAAGTTGTTCCAGAAAGTACCGTTTCTGCCAATTCTAACACCTGCGTGTAAACGAACGATAGTTGCATCTTGTAAACTTGAACCTGCATTAAATGCTGAAGTAGGACAAGTGAAACGAGGGTCAACTGTAATGGTAACTGTATCTGTTCCAGTTGCGCCTAATGGAGTAATAGTTACACCACTGCCTGCAAAAATTGGCAGTATCTGACCATTAATAATCACCTGACGAGTTGAACTCAACAATGAGGTACCAAATCTACCATTTACCCTTGCTTGTAAAGTAACGGTATCGTTAATGTTACCAGCGGTATAAGTATAGCTGAAAGGTGCAGTTGAATCGGTCGCTACAACAGTACCATCAACTAAGAATGAAACTGAGATAGTTTGACCAGTAGTATCAATAGCGTTCACATTAGCTGTGAAGCTAGTTTCAACCCTAATAGTAGTATCAGCAGCTGGGTTTACCCAATTAATGCCAAGTTGCGGCGTAATTGCCTGACCTGTTACAGTGATAGTTCTAATTGCACTTACCGCACTAGAATCGTATGCACCAAATACTTGCGCTTGAATGGTATAAGTGCCATTGGTTGCAGGTGCCTCATAAGTGAATAGGTATGGAGCAGAAGTTATGGTATCAAATCTTGAACCATTAACCCATAATACCACACGGCTAATTCTTTGGTTAGTAGCATCGGTAGCTTGTACGTTAATTGAGATTAAACTACCCACTTCAACAGAAGTATCTGCCGTTGGCGATGAAATATTTACTGAAAGAATTGGGGCTACTGGAGCTGGCTCGCTAAGTCTAATTAAGAAATCGCCAGCACCGCCTACTGCAGGGGCACCGTTAACTCCACATTGCTTACCTTCTCTGTTCCAAGGAGAACCATCAGGTCCGCCGTTAAGTACAAAGCTAAAACCAGTTACGGTATCTGTTGCTGGAACGTTAAAGTATGTACTTGGAACAATTTGCTTCACCCAAGTGCCATTAGCTTGCTGGGTAAATCCTGTGATTAGGTTGTTTTCTGGAGTGCCAGTAGCACCAACTACGTTGTTCCAGAAAGTACCGTTTCTGCCAACTCTAACACCTGCGTGCAGACGAACAATAGTTGCATTTTGCAAACTTGAACCTGTGTTAAATGCAGAAGTAGGACAAGTGAAACGAGGGTCAACTGTAATGGTAACTGTATCTCTGCCAGTTGCACCAAGCGGAGTAATGGTTACACCACTGCCTGCAAAAATTGGGAAAATCTGACCATTGATAATTACTTGACGGATTGAGCTCAATACCGAAGTGCTGTACAATCCGTTTACTCTAGCTTGTAAAACAACGGTATCGTTAATGTTACCAGCAGTATAAGTATAGCTATAAGGTGCTGAAGAATCTGTCGCTACTACTGTTCCATCTACTAGGAATGAAACTGAAATAGGCTGGCCTGTAGTATCAATAGCATTCACATTAGCTGTAAAGCTAGTGCCCACTCTAATGGTAGTATCTGCTGCTGGGTTAACCCAAGTTACGCCAAGTTGTGGAATGATAGGTTCTCCAATAACATTGATGGTACGTACTGCACTAATCAATGAACTATCCAAAGCACCAATAACTTGTGCTGCAAAAGCAAAGCTTCCATTTCTGCCAGGTGCAGTCCAAGTAAAGTTGTAAGGAGCTCTGGTAATGGTATCATAACGAACGCCGTTTACCCAAAGGATTACTCTCTTCAATGGCTGACCTAAACTATCAATTGCATTTACATTGATGCTCACTGGAGTTTCTATTTGAACAGTAGTATCTGCAGTTGGTAAGGTAATAGCTACTGCAAGACGTGGAGCTACTGGACCTGGCTCATTCAAGTTAATTAAGAAATCGCCAGCACCACCAATTGCAGGGGCACCGTTAACGCCACATTGCTTTCCTTCTCTGTTCCAAGGAGAACCATCAGGTCCGCCGTTTAATACAAAGCTAAAACCAGTTACGGTATCAGTTGCAGGTACATTGAAATACGTACTTGGAACAATTTGCTTTACCCAGGTGCCATTTGGCTGTTGGGTAAATCCGGTGATTAGGTTGTTTTCAGGAGTACCTGTAGCACCTACTACGTTGTTCCAGAAAGTACCGTTTCTGCCTATTTTAACACCTGAATGCAAACGAATAATAGTTGCATCTTGTAAACTTGAACCTGGGCTAAATGCCGATGTTGGACAAGTTAAACGTGGGTCAACTGTAATGGTAACAGTATCTCTGCCAGTTGCGTTTGGTGGCATAACTGTTACACCGCTACCAGAGAACAAGGTAAATACTTGACCTGTAACTCTTACTGTTTTTATAGTACTTAAAGCAGAACTACCTAGCAAGCCAACAACTTGAGCCTGAATTTCGAAAGTATCGTTTCTTACGCCTGAATTGAATGCATAAATATATGGTGCAGTATTATCGGTAGATACTCTTACTCCATTAACCCAGAATGCTACTTCAACAATTGACTGACCAGTTGAATCGGTTGCATTGGCTTCAATAACAATAGGGGTACCAACTTGTACTGTTGTATCTGTTGAAGGCCGAGCAATATTTACTGAAAGTCTTGGGGTTTCAATTTCAGGAATTGCCAACGGAATTAAGAAATCGCCTGCACCTGCTGGTAATGGAGCACCATTAGCACCACAAAGTTTCGCCTCTCTACCAAAAGGATTACCTTCAGGTCCTGCATTTAATACAAAGCTAAAACCTGTGATGGTATCGTTTAAAGGAACATTGTAATAGGTTCTTGGCACAATACGCTTAACCCATAAACCATTTGGCAATCTATTAAAGCCAGTAATTACGTTGTTAGCTGGTGAACCTGTACCACCAATAAAGTTACTCCAATAGGTACCGTTAGTACCAATTCTTACTCCTGAATGCAAGCGAACGATAGTTGCATCTTGTAAACTAGCACCAGCACTAAAGGCAGATGTAGGACAAGTAGCCCTAGGATCAACTGTAATAGTGATGGTGTCGTTACCTGTTGCACCTAAAGGTGTAATTGTAACCCCGCTACCTGAAAACATTGGTGTTTCTGCACCATTTACAATTACCTGACGTACACTAGAAAGTAAAGTAGTTGAGAACCTACCATTTACTCTAGCTTGCAATAACACAGTATCGTTAAATTGACCAGCGTTAAAAGTATAGGTATAAGGAGCTTCGTTATCCGTTGCTACTTCAACGCCATCGGCTAAGAAAGTAACTGAAATTGGCTGACTAGTGGTATCTACTGCATTTACCATAGCTGTAAATCCAGTGTTAATAGCAATTGATGTATCTGCCGCAGGGCTTACCCAGTTAATAGCTAAACGAGGTGCAGTAGGAGCACCTGTAACAGTAATATTAAGAACATCACTTGTTGCACTTGCACCATTAGCACCAAAAGCAGTAGCGGTTAAAACAAAAGTTCCATTAGAAGAGGGTGCTTCTAATGTAAATCGGTAAGGAGCTGTGGTAATAGTATCAACAGGAACTCCATCAACATTTAATACTACAGAAGAAATTAGTCTGCCAGCACTATCAGATGCAGTAGCATTTACCACAACAATACTACCTACAGAAACAGTAGTATCGGCAGTTGGTCTACTAATTTGAACACCAATTCTTGGTGCTTGGAAATCACGTAGGTTAAATGGCACGTTAAAGTTACCTGCCGCACCTGCCGCTGGTTGTCCGTTACTGCCGCAAACTTTACCTTCTCTTTCCCAAGGGTTCCCGTTTACAGGGCCACCATTAAGCACAAAGTTCATTTGTACAATGGTATCAGCAATTGTAATGTTGAAGTATTCATTAGGAGTTAAAGTTTTAAACCATACTCCATTATTGTTGGTAAAACCAGTGATGGCTGTAGCCGCAGGTGAACTTTCGGCATTTACAACACGCTGAAAATCGCCGCCATTTCTGCCCACTTTAATACCTGCGTGAATCCTAACAATAGTTGCATCGCCTAAACTACCACCAGCATTTGCTGCTGGCGTAGGACAAGTGAAAACTGGAACCACTCTAATATCAAGAGGTTCAGAAGCTAATCCATTGGCCGAATAAATAGCCACTCCACTATTATAATAGTATGGTTGTTCTGCTCTAACAATTACCCCGTTACTTAACACACTATTACCATCGGTACCAAATACGCGAGCGGTAATTGTTGTAATTGAGGTATCGCCTTTTGGAAGGGTTAAAGTATAAGGTGGCGTTGTAATTCTAGTTCTTAACAAGTTTGAATTACTAAAGAACTCTACACCAGAAATACCAGTACTATTGGTATCGGTAACTAAGGCCTGAAGTGTTACTAAATCACCAACTTTAACAGTAGTATCGGCCGAAGGTAAAGTAAGCCTTATCCCAATTGCTGGGCTTTGAATTACTTGCTCAAGCACACGAACCGAAACAGCATTGCTTAATCTGCTTGCACCGCCAACTGAAAATACTTCAGCCGTGAAAACAAGTGTATCAGGATTTAATGGGGTGTTCCAAGTAAACTCATAAGGAGCTGTACGAACGGTTTGAACAATGTTGCCGTCAGCATAAAAAACAACTCTATCAATTGCAACACCGTTAGAATCAACCGCATTGGTTCTGAAAGTAATTGTGTTACCACCTCTAACCACAGTATCTGCAGAAGGTTGTGTTAAACTAATACCTAATCTAGGTCCTGTAATTGCACCAGCAAGTGGGAAAGGCACAATAAAATCGCCATTGGATGCCGGAAAGCCATTTGCCCCGCAAACCTTGCCTTCACGTTCCCAAGGGTTGCCACCCGTAGGTCCGCCGTTCAATACAAAGGTTATCCCTTCAATTGTACCGGTAACAGGCTGAAAGTAAGCCGTTGGCAAAATGCGCTTTTGCCAAATACCCCCACCAAGGTTAGTAAAACCTGTATAGGCTGTAGTAGCAGCATCTGAATTAGCGGTAACGGTATTAACGAAGTTTACACCATTCACGCGCAAACCAGCATGTAAGCGCACAACTGATGCCCCTGAAAGACTTTGTCCAGCATTGGCACTAGCAGTAGGACAAATTTGGTTGGTATTAACCGTAATGGTTATAGTATCTGATGCCGTTGCCCCTGCTGGCGTGATAGTTACCCCAGAAATTTGGGCAATCGCACTAAATGGCAAGAGCAAGATACACCACAGAAAAATCCGTTTGAGTATAAAATTTGGTATCATTTGGTTATGGTTTAGTTTTATGCATTAACAAATGCGGTACAAAATTGGCTTAGAAAAGTGGAATAAAAAAATTTGGCGACAAGTAGTATCGTCTATATCCAGTTGAAAGAAAGATGGTTATCGTGAACTATTAATACAGCCCCACATATACTTAGAGCTTCACAAGATTAAGACTATTTCTTAATTCAGAATGGAATAAAACATCCGAGTTTAGAAGTTCAAGCATATTGTTTATATCTTTAGCTCAATGAAACTACCGCTGCAAGTGCTATCTGACCAACTATTACCCACGTTCTTGCAAGAGGTTGGGAACGGTTTGGCTGGTGCATTTGCTAATTTAGAAGAAGCGGAAATAAGTACAGATTCCTTCAGTTTTTATACCTCTGTAGCGGCAGTTTATAGCAGTAAGATTGAAAGCGAAAACATTGAACTTGATAGCTATATCAAATACAAGCGTTTTGGAATAAGCTTTACCCCTGATTATACTAAGAAAACAGACGACCTCTACACCGCCTATTGTTTCGCAAAGGAAAATGCTTTATGTGGGGCGAACTTATTGGCAGCTCATCAAATCCTAGCTAAACATTTGCTTGCTGAAAAAGACCTTGGTAAGTACCGAACGCAAAACATGTTTGTTACTACTGCCGATGGTAAAATTGAATATGTAGCCATTGATCCTCAATTGGTTAAATCGGAAATAGAAAAGCTATATCAGGATATTTCTTCACTACTAACCACCGAACTTTCTATTGAGGAAGTTTTCTATTATGCTGCTTATATCCATTTAGTCTTTGTAAAAATTCACCCGTTTGCAGACGGCAACGGTAGAACAGCCCGTTTATTAGAAAAGTGGTTTATTGCTGAAAAACTCGGGCATAAAGCGTGGTTCCTGCAAAATGAAAAGCATTACTACAACAATCACCAAACTTACTATAGCAACCTCAGGATGTTAGGCATAGAATACCCAGCGTTAGATTATAGTAACGCTTTGCCATTCATACTAATGAGTGCCCAAGGACTGTTAGTAGGGTAGGGAAGAGGTTCAAACTCTTAATGCGCCTCTAACCAGTTAGCGCCAAAGCCAGTGCCTATTTCCATAGGAACGGGTAGGTTTAAAGCGGTTTTCATGTAGTGGGCTACTTTTTCGGCCATCAATTCTTTTTCGGAATGGTGCACTTCAAACACCAATTCATCGTGCACTTGGAGTATGAGTTTAGATTGCACCTTGGCTTCTTCCATCCAATTGTTAATGTTCACCATCGCAATCTTAATCATATCGGCAGCGGAACCTTGGATAGGTGCATTGATAGCGTTACGCTCAGCAAAGCCTTGTTGGGTAGCATTGCGTGAGTTAATATCTGGCAAATAGCGTCTTCTACCTAGGATGGTACTCACATATTCTTGCTCCCTGGCATCGGTAATTACCTGATCCATGTACTGCTTTATTCGTGGAAACTCACGGAAATAGTTATCAATAATTTCTGCTGCTTCTTTCCTTGGGATGCGCAAACGTTGCGATAACCCAAAGGCTGAGATGCCGTAAATAATACCGAAGTTGGCGGTTTTCGCCTTTCTACGCATATCGGAATCTACTTCCTCAACAGGTACTTTATACAGTTTACTTGCTGTAATAGCGTGGATATCTTTACCATCTGTAAAGGCTTGCAGCATAGTTTCATCGCCTGAAAAGGCGGCCATGATACGCAATTCTATTTGTGAATAATCGGCAGAAAATATCTGGAAATCTTCACTTCTGGCAACAAATGCCTTGCGTATTTCCCTGCCTCTTTCCGTACGAATAGGGATGTTTTGCAGGTTAGGATTGGCTGAACTCAATCGACCAGTTGCAGCTACTGCTTGGTTAAAGCTGGTATGTATGCGGCCATCACGTGGGTTAATCAGCTCTGGTAGACTATCAACATAGGTATTTTTGAGTTTCATTAACCCTCTGTAATCCAAAATTAATTGGGCTATATCGTGCTCAGGTGCTAAGCGACTCAATACTTCTTCATCGGTTTTGTACTGACCTGTAGCTGTTTTCTTGGCTTTAGGATCGAGTTTCAACTTTTCAAAAAGTATAGTCCCCATTTGCTTGGGACTGCTGATGTTGAAGCTTTCACCTGCCGCTGCAAAAATCTGCTGTTCCAGAATAATGAGGTCGTCGGTTAATAAGCGTGAACTTTCTTTCAAGGCAAGAGTATCAACCTTTACACCTTCACGCTCCATTTTGGCAAGCACTTTCAGTAGTTCGCCTTCTACTTCAATCAGTAGTTTTTCTAAGTCTTGTTCTTTCAGTAGGGGAGCGAAGTATTCATACAGTTGCCAAGTGATATCGGCATCTTCGGCGGCGTATTCAGCGATAATAGGCAATTCCACATCGGTCATATTGCCTTGCTCTTTGCCCTTCTTACCAATCAATTCAGTGATGCTAATAGGTTGATAGCCTAAATATCGGTTTGCCATCGCATCCATACCATGGCGTTGATCTGGCTCTAAAAGGTAGTGAGCCAACATGGTATCATACAGCTTACCTTTGAGCACGATACCGTAATTGAGCAGAATTTGGTAATCGTACTTGATGTTCTGACCTACCTTAACAATGTTTTGCGCCTCAAAGGCTGGCAGGAACCAACTCAAAATTTCTTGGGCCTTTTCTCTTTCAGCAGGGACAGGCACATAGAACGCTACACCTTTTTCATAGCAGAATGATAGACCTACTAAGTTCGCATCTATGGCTTCTAGCTGATCAGTTTCAGTATCAAAACAAAAAGCAGGCTGACGCAATAGGTAATCGGTCAGCGACTGACAAGCAGCTTTGCCTTGCACAATATGGTATTGATGCGGAACATCGTCTACCGTAAGTAGGTGCGTAGGTTCTGCTTGCTCTATATTAGTTGAAACCTCTGCCGGCGATTGGTCGAACAAAGAGGGTAGGGCAGAAGCAGCATTTTTCTTAGATGACTTAGGCGCAGCTTTAGGAATGGCATCGGCTGCTTCTTCTCCAAAAACGCGCTTGGTTAAAGTGCGGAATTCCAATTCCGCAAAAATGGCAGTAAGGGCTTCCTTATTTGGTTCTTCTATTTCTAAAGCTTTAAGGTCGAACTCTAAAGGCACGGCAACATCAATAGTAGCCAATTCTTTAGATAGCAATCCTTGCTGAGCAAAGGCTTTTACGTTTTCGGCTTGTTTGCCTTTGAGTTTATCGGCATTAGCAATTAGGTTTTCAACAGAGCCAAACTCTTGGACTAACTTCTTCGCTGTTTTTTCGCCTATTCCTGGGATGCCGGGGATATTATCTACGGCATCACCCATTAGGCCGAGCACATCAATCACTTGCATAGGATGGGATATCTCCCATTTTTCAAGCACTTCTGCTACGCCCATAATATCTACCCCTTTGCCTAAGAATACAGGCTTGTATAAGAATACGCCCTCCTTAACTAGCTGGCAGTAATCCTTATCAGGCGTCATCATATAGACACAGCACCCATTTTCAGCTGCCTTCCAAGCAAAAGTGCCAATGATATCATCCGCCTCATAGCCTTCCAATTGCAAAACTGGGATATTAAACGCCTCCAAAATGCGCTTTACTGTAGGTATGGCGATACTTATATCTTCAGGTTGCTCTTGTCGGTTAGCTTTGTAGGCTTCAAAAGCGGTATGCCTGAAAGTAGGACCTTGTAAATCGAAAGCTACGCCCAAGTGTGTAGGCTTTTCTTTTTGAATCACCTCCAAAAGCGTATTCACAAACCCAAAAGTGGCACTGGTATTAAGTCCAGTACTCGTAACTCTAGGAGTTTTGCTAAAGGCAAAATGGGCTCTGTAAATAAGGGCCATTGCATCTAACAAGAAAAGCTTGAATTGAGGGGTATCCATAAGGTAAGCAGCGAAATATTAAGTACCGTAAAAGTAAGCGGAAAAAAGGAAAAGGAAAGGGGGGAGGGTTTGCGTAAAAACTTATCTAAAGTTTGGTGAACATCGGATTAATAATCAACTCCTTAAAATTGGTAGGTATTTACAATAAATTCTCATATTTAAGCTTGCAAAAACCGACTCCAGCTATATATCATGATTAAGCTATATAACTCCATCAATAATAAGCTTTACTATTGGGAAACTTGGGAAACCGAAGAAAAATCAGCCATTATTCACTGGGGACTTGTAGGGGAGGAAGGCGATTATAAAGAAGTGAAGGGCAGCTTCTTTTCCAATTTTAAAAAGAAAGTAGATAAAGAGTTAACTCAAAAGATTGGGGAAGGTTATGAGGCCTTTGATGAAGATAATTATACCGCCCTTATTATTGAATACCGCTTCGATAGCGAATTTGTTAGGGAAAACTTAGACAAGCGCCATCGGTTAGAAGACTTACTTGAAGAATTTTTAGACACTACCTGCCTTGGCTCTGTTGATGGTGGCGGAATAGGTGAAACCTTTATGGACGTATGTTGCCTAGTTGTTGACTTTGGTATTGCTAAAAAAGCGATTGAGAACAAACTCAAAAACACTGAATTTGCAGACTATACAAAAATTGTAAAGGAAGGTGAGGATTAGGAACTGAGATTAAGAAGGGCCGTTATTCCTTAACTAACTTTTCTGTATGCCTAATTCCATTAGCCAAAACGGTTAAAGTATAAATGCCCTTTGGGAGCTTAGCAATATTAAATTGCGTATTGCCAGTACAATTTTTAAAGGCTAGCACTTCTTTACCTAATGAATTGATAATCAAGACTTGGTAAGGTAAATTACTAGGACCGCTTATATTAATGAATGTTTTTGCCGGGTTAGGGTATATCTTAAATCTCGATGTCTTTTTGGAAATACCCGTTATTGGTGCAACAGTTACTGTTCTTTGAATAGTATCATGGTTATTGCAAAAGGAGGCAATTAAAGTTACTGTATAGGTACCAGATTGGGCGTAACTATGAATTGGATTTTCTTCAATGGAAATGGAATCGTCGCCAAAATCCCAGCGGTAAGTAAGTGGGTTAAGTGCAGTTGATAAGTTGCTAAAATCTACGCTAAGTCCAGAATCTTGAAATTGAAAATTGGCCTCAGGTTTATTGATATTCAAGTTCCATCGCTGGGTTTGGCTAAACAAGGCAGTATCAGATTTTGCTTGAATATATCTTGCTAGGCTATTGGTTAAACCAGCGGTATAACTCAGATTTAAACTACTTCTTTTCCAAATAGCACCGTAAAGCACACAAGCCGCAACATAGCTTCCTGCCAAGGTAGGATGGCTATTATCAGCTATATGCAAAACAAGGTTAGTATCGTTCAAAACATTTTGCCAAGCCACTCCCACTGGTGCACACTGGGCATTTATAGAATCTGAAATCTCAATATATGCCTTGGTTAGTGTGTCTTGCATTTGGTTGAAATTGGCAAAATCGGCGCTGCAATGGGTATTGGAACCATCGCATTGTCTGCCGCCAAACCTTCTGCCCCAAGTCATATAGGTAATAATGGTTGCGCAAGAATTATAGCGCATAATGGTATCTCTTAACCTTTTCGCTGCCGGAAGGGTAGAGTTAATTCTATAAAAATCAATAGTTGGTATTTGGCTTTGTTCTTGCAGAATTACATAATCCCAATTTCCAGTTCTGATATTAGTTAATGAAGTAGCATTAGTGCTATGGTTGGCAAAAGTATGCCCACCAGGCATATTGCTATCTACAATTAGAACTTTGTTTGCCGCTCTAGAAAGTTCAGATACCAATTGGGGCAGGTTATTATATTGCGTATAGCTGTTCCCTAGAAAGAGGGCGCGCAAGGTATCTTGAGCATACCCAACTTGTTGACCTAGTATTAAAACAACAAAAACAACTAACCATTTACGAATCATAAAACGAACCTGTTAAAAATTCAAAGTTTGAATTTAATTCACCTCATCGCCACGCAACTTCCTAAAGCGTTTGCGTACTTCCACTAGGTAAATAGAGCCTGGGTGCTTTTTCAAAAAGTCAGTATACAGTTCCATAGCCTTTTCTTTTTCACCTAATTCCTCTTCGTAAATAAGGGCACTAAAATATAAGGCATCGTCGCCATATAATCCTTCTGAATAGCTTTCAATTAGCCTTTTATAATTATCTAGCGTAGGTTGCCACTGCCTTCTGCTTTTGAAAATTTTTGCTCGTAACCAGTAAATTTCATCGGTGAGTGATTTGTCTACAATTGCCTTTTCTAGTGAATCTAGTTTTGCCAAGGCTTGGTCTTGACGGTTTTGGATAAGCAATAGTTCTGCCTTGGAATAAGCTTTTAATGCTACCCCAGTGGTATCAAAAACGGTATTATCGTTTATCATCAGAGCTAAATCCATAGCATCGTTGCTTATTTCTCTGGAAGTAGCAATTTTGAGGACATCCAAGTGTTCTACTGCTAATTGAAATTCGCCTTTGTAGTAGCTTAGCTTGGCATTACGCAATTTTGCTTCGTGACCAATAGGCGTTTCCTTTTGCGATTTTTCTACCTGAGAGTAGAGTAGGGTAGCCTCCCAAAAAATCTCTTTGCTTAGCAGAATATCAGCTAATTCAATTTTACATCTATCCGCCAAAGCACGATCTGCTCTTGGGTGGTTAATTACTTCGTTCAGCCAAATTTCAGCACTATCGGTATTGTTGAGGTATTGACTATAAATCAAAGCAACCGAGCGCATTGCATCGTGTACCTGAGGTTTGTTGTTGGTTTCGTTTATGAGCTTGGTAAATTCCGTTACTAATGCTCTGAAGGCAGGTTTATTAACTGGGAATTCATTCTTTAGCGTTAGTTCACGAGCTAGTAAAGCTTGCTTTCTGGCTGTAAAGTAGTTGCCACTCTCTTTGTAATTTTCTGCTACATAGTCAAAGGCAGTGGCCGCTTCAGCGTAACTTTTGTTCTGTAGGGCTACATAGCCCACCTCCATTATTTTGGCACCTTGCATTTTATCTCTGCGGTCAAGGGCTCTGGCTTGCATAAATGCGGAGGTAAAATCCTTTTGCTGAACAGCTAGCCAATATAGCAAATCCGTATAAATAGGACTATTTGCTGGTCCCTGCATACGACTAATCAAGATTCGCTCTAAAGCCTTCATATCTTCAGGAGTACGCAGGTTTTGTTGCAACATTTGCTGCACGAAGTATAAATTGTTTCTATCGGTACCGGCATACATCAGCATTTCGTCCAGGAGCATGGTTATGTTGCCCTTGGCGCGATAGATTGAAGAAACCAGATCTACATACGCTAAAGGTTTTCCGAGGGCTCTACGGCTTTCTGTGAGCAAAACTTCTGCCCAGTCCATTTGACCTGCATCTAGTAAGGCATTAGCTGTTTTTTCTGTAAGCGGTTCGTTGGTATAAATTTCCTTCACCAAGGCGTTGAAAACCTTGCTAGCTTCAATATCGTTCTTTTGGTTTTTGTAAAAGTTAGCGAGATCAAGGGCATAATCGGGCACCCCCTTATTGCGCTTTACCGTTTTCTCCAGATAGCGTTCCAGTTGCTTATCTTTCTTTAAAGCGACAAGACATTGTACATACCTCTTATGAACTTTAGGCAACATGGCTTGGTCCTTGATTAAGGACTCATAGTTTTCAGCAGCCTTTTCAAAATCGCCTCTACGGAAATATTCGTCGGCCAATTCAATTTTTTGGTTTTCCTCATTGGGCTTACCTATCACTGCCGTTTTTTGGGCATAGGCTGTGGTTAACCAAAAGAGTATTGGTAAAAGGAGTACAAGTTTTTTCCGCATTCTGTTCATAGCTCGCTCACAAGTTAAGTCATTTGGAAGGGTAAGCCATATATCAATGAACCTATTTATCCACCAAGGTAATCTGCTTTTATTATTTACTTTTATATAAAGAAAGAATAAATAAGACTTGTTATTGTGTAGGTGTATAAGTGTATAAGTGGTTTAAAGTGGGTAACTATTTACTTATCCAAATACTTATCCACAAGTGTTACTTTAAATGTAGGTACTTAAATTGTTGTAATTAAGTTAGTTATAAATGTTATCCACAACTGCTTTTTAAATTGTGGATAAGTATATAGCGTATTTATCCACGTTGGTAAGTATGTGTATTCTTTGGTTAGCTCTGCTTCAGTTATACACCAATTTGTTGATATCTGTTGCTTTTGTGTATTTCTATTTAGTTGTCCCCATTCAGATTACTACTTATACCTCCTTATCCACGTGCATTGTGGATAAGTTTACCAGCTTATATCGGTTATTTCCCAGTTGGCTTTAACAGGAATTAGCTCAATATAAGTGTAAACTTCTTCAGCTTCTTGTTGCTTTTTGAAGTTGCCGATTGTTGGGATACCATTTTTATCTTTATCTAGATAGTATCTGATTTTGTAGTTTCCCGGTTCTAGGTTGTAGAATGTACCGGTTTCTTTGTCTTTCAGCTCTGCAACAAGCTTGTCGTTCTCAGTGAGTAATTGTACTACAAATTGCACATTCGGTTTCTGCTTGAGTTTATAAGTGATGCTGCCTAACTCTTCAGCAGTTACATAGCTTATCTTTAAGGTATCTGTTTTGTTAGTATCGTTCAGAATAGTTTTAATACTATTTCCTCTAAACACTAGAGTGGCTTTTTTCGCTGCTTTTAAGGGAAAGGTTAGTTCTCTTCCTTTTAATGTTGGTATTATGGCCTCGTACTTATTCGTATCGTACTTAATCAAGAAACCTTCTTTATTGAGATTTATTACTGAATCTTTAATGGTTAGTGTTAAAGACTCCCTAGGTTTTAGTTTTAACGGTGCATTATTTACAGACTTATACAGCGGTTCTTGAATTCTTGGGTTCGCCTTTTTCCCATTAAAATACAACTTCACAGTATCTGTATTCATATTATTAGCTGAATCTGCTGTGGTAATGATTGTTGTTACAGAGTCAATTTTCGAGTTTACAGTTCTGTACACTGTCCATTTCTTTTGCTCTAGAATGCTGTTATAATCTTTTGAAAGATTAGATGATAGTTTTACCGGGTTTTTATTAAACTCTAGTGTATAGCTATTTAAGTATTTAGTTTTATCTATTATTTTAATAGGTTCACTTTCTTCTTTAGTAAGTTTGAAGCTTGAAATACTATCTCTTGGGATAACGATTGGTTTTTCAATAAACCCTAAGCGTTCGCCTGCATAGCTATCGTATAATTGGTTATCGTTATTATCAGTAATTACCAATACTGTATAAGTGCCCCCTTTTAGATATTCAAATTGACCAAAACCATTTTCTATAGCTGTGAAGTAATAGGGGTTTTGCTTTCTTGGGTCTAGCGTATCTGATACTTCATATAAGGTTGCTATACCCTTCGGCAAAGGCTTACCTGTGTACTGATCAGTAACACTTACCTGAAACTTAACAGAGTCTATCTCTGGTCCAGTACTGAATACTAGTTTCAGATTCTGCGGTTGGTTATTTTCATTCAGATCGCCAATTGCTTTTCTGAAGTTTAATGTATAAGTAGTATTAGGATTAAATGGCTTTTCAAAAGTGATTGTTACTTTGTTGTATTTGGCAATTGCTGTATATGGGTTTATTACTTTGGGTGTAATAATTAATTCCTTTTGGATATTATTTACTTGTACCGCCTCATCAAATTCTAAGACAATTTTAGTTCCTATAAAATTTGTTGAGGTATTCTTTGGAATTGTATTGATCAATGTTGGTGGTATTGCGTCTTTATCTCCACCCGTTGGTGTGCGAACACTTGCACAGCTTGATATGAAAATAACGATATAAATACAGGCATTGAATTTTACCAAGTTTAAAAATTTCATCTTACTTACTTCTTGCATTAAAAAGAATGACCATGATTAGGCTTATGCCGGCAATGATAAGCGCCGACTCCCACTTTTCCTTCTTGGTTGGTTGAGAGTCGGTACTTAACATAATAGAAGGGTTATTTTTGGAAGTATCTGTACCAATAATCAGACTATCAGATTTTGTTTGTGCTCTCGTTGGCTTTGTGAACCCAATTAAGCAACCTAACAATATGATTATCAGCAATTTATACCTCATTTTGACATATACACCATTAGAATAGAAATATCGCTTGGAGTAACTCCAGATATACGACTTGCCTCGCCAAGGGTACTTGGTTTGGTTTTGAACAGCTTTTCTCTGGATTCTTTACTAAGGGCAGTAATTTTATGGTAGTCGAATGTTGGGTTGATGTTTACATTATCAATACTCATCATTCGTTCTGCCAATTGCTGTTCTTTTACAATATAGTCTTCATACCTTACCATAATCTCTGCTTGCTCTAATGCTTCTTTATGGTAACCGCTAATTGCTTTTTGGAAATCAGGTTTCAAGCTGAGTAGTTTATCTAGTTCAACTTGAGGTCTTTTAAGCAAATTATAAAGTGTTGCTTTTTCCTTAATAGCTGCACTACCCATTGCTTCAAGGGTACCATTTACTTCTTCAGGACTAAACTTGATTTGCTTGAATTGAGAGTAAATAGCAGCTGTATCGTTTTCCTTTTCTTTGGTTCTGGCTAAGGCTGTATCTGTAGCTAGTCCTAATTGATGTCCCTTTTCGGTTAAGCGAATATCTGCATTATCCTGACGGAGCAATATTCTATACTCAGCTCTGCTGGTAAACATACGATATGGCTCATCTGTACCTTTGGTAATAAGGTCGTCTATCAATACGCCAATATAGGCTTCACTACGGCTAAGGATGAATGGATTCTCTTCTCTAACCTTTAAGTGTGCGTTAATACCAGCCATTAAACCTTGGCATCCTGCTTCCTCATATCCTGTAGTACCATTGATTTGACCTGCGAAATATAGGTTTTCAATCAGGTTTGTTTCAAGTGTATTCTTTAGTTGGGTTGGGGGGAAGTAGTCGTATTCAATTGCATAGCCTGGTCTGAACATTTTAGCATTCTCAAAACCTGGTATCAATCTAATCGCTTTGTATTGGATATCTTCAGGTAAAGAGGTGCTAAAGCCGTTTACATAGATTTCTACAGTATCCCAACCTTCTGGTTCTACGAATATTTGGTGACGGTCTTTATCGGCAAACCTGTTAATTTTATCTTCTACAGATGGGCAGTATCTAGGACCTAGACCTTGAATACGTCCTGTAAACATTGGGCTTTTCTCGAAGCCTTCTTTTAATACTTCGTGAACTGCTTGGTTCGTATAGGTAATATAACAAGACCTTTGTTTTAGCAGGGGAGTGGTAGTATCTGAATAAGAGAACTTGCCCGGTATTTCATCTCCTGCTTGTTCCTCCATTCTTGAGTAATTCAAACTCCTACCATCTATACGAGGAGGAGTTCCTGTTTTCATGCGTCCTGCTTCAAAGCCAAGTTCAATCAATTGTTCGGTAATGCCAGTTGATGCTCTTTCGGCTGCTCTGCCGCCACCGAATTGCTTTTCACCAATATGAATAACCCCGTTTAGGAAAGTGCCATTGGTTAGAACTACCGATTTCCCCATGATTTCCATACCCATCCCTGTGCGTACTCCACATACTCTACCATCTTTTACAATGATTCCTGTCGCCATTTCTTGCCAGAAATCTAGGTTAGGGATAGCTTCTAATTGCATACGCCACTCTTCAGCAAAGCGCATACGGTCAGATTGTGCTCTTGGGCTCCACATCGCTGCACCTTTACTGCGGTTCAGCATACGGAATTGAATCATGGTTTTATCGGTTACTATACCGCTTAAGCCACCAAGGGCATCTATTTCACGCACTATTTGCCCTTTTGCAACACCTCCCATGGCTGGGTTGCAACTCATTTGGGCAATTGTGTTCATGTTCATTGTAATGAGCAATGTGCGGCTACCGAGCTTAGCAGCAGCCGATGCAGCCTCGCATCCTGCGTGTCCTGCGCCAATTACAATTACGTCGTATTCTGGAAACATATCTTTAAGGCAGTTGTATTGCTACAACTTAATTGTTTGTTCACTTGAAGTGTTCCACGTGGAACAGTACTTGTGTTTAATTAACGTAAGTATATCAGTTGTGGTATTTGGTTTAACTGTTCCACGTGGAACAGTTGGTATTGATTATGCTTTTTGTATTTGTCCTTCTTTAATCAATAACATGATTGGATATACATCTTGTTTCATACAGAATTCAATATCATCGGTAATGCCCAGTTTGTGTAATCTCTTTACGTGGGTAGTTTCATTAATGAAGCCAACTGGATTTTCTTTTGCAGCTTTCCAAAGCGTAAGTGCTAGTAAGCAGTTATCTGACTCAGGTTCAAATTCTGGGAGTAGTTCAATTAGCACACCAGCAAATAGAGTGTCTTCGGCATTTGGCTTTCCTTTCCAAGCAGAGCAAGCAATAACTACATCAGATTTTGTGGTTCTGATATAAGCTGCCACAGCCCTTAAGTTCAGAAAAGAACCAATACCTATTTCTTTTGCGCCTTCACTTTTTTTAATACAAGCTGTTCCATTAGTTGTGGTAACAGCTATTTTCTTGCCTTCTACTTCTGGATTCATAAAAGTAAATGGCGAGTTCCCGAAATCGAATCCTTCTACTTGTTTGCCGTCCCTTTCTGCAGCGGTTAAATAGCCTTGGGCTTTCATCCCAGCACATTCCTCCAAGTTATCGAACGGAATAATATGATCAACGCCGTGGGCAATTGCAGTAACCATACAAGATGTTGCCCTTAGAATATCGACCACAATAACCAATTTCCCCTCTAAATGATAGAGGGGAAGTAGTTCAGGACTTAAGCAAACATCAATAGTTGCCATTATTTTTTAACGAAAGGAATTTTAGTAACCACTGCTTTTAACAGTTTGCCACGAACATTAATATAAATTTCAGAACCAGCTTTAGATAGGGCAGCTGGAACATAACCCATTCCAATACTTTGTGTTAGGGTAGGGGACTGGGTTCCACTTGTAACTTGACCAATTACGGTACCTTCTGCATCACAAATATCGTAATGACCACGGGCTATACCTTTATCAGTAAGCACAAAGCCTACTAACTTGCGGGTTGTGCCCTCAGTTTTATTTTTTTCAATAGCTTCACGATTCACAAAGTTCTTAGTAAACTTTGTAATCCAGCCTAAGCCTGCTTCAATAGGAGAGGTAGTATCGTCTATATCGTTGCCGTATAAGCAGAATCCCATCTCTAAACGGAGGGTATCTCTAGCACCTAAGCCTATTGGTTTAATGCTATCTTTTTCACCTGCTTTAAATATGGCGTGCCATACTGTTTCTGCTTGGTTGTTAGGAATATATATCTCAAAACCACCTGCACCAGTATAGCCAGTTGCAGAAATTAATACGTTCTCAAATCCTGCAAAAGTGCAATAAGCAAAGGTATAATAACTCAGACTTGCAAGGTCAAAATCGGTCAAGCTTTGTAAAGCTTGTACCGCCTTTGGTCCTTGAACCGCAAACAGACAAGTATCTGGACTACGGTCTTCTAAAGTACAATTAAAATTGTTTTGGCTGTTGATCCAAGCCCAGTCTTTGGCAATGTTGCCTGCGTTAACAACCAATAGGTATTCGTCTTCCGCCATGCAATACACCAAAAGGTCATCTACAATACCGCCTGTTGCATTGGGCATACAGCTGTATTGGATTTTGCCCGGCGTAAGTACTGATGCATCGTTACTAGTGATCCACTGTACAAGTTGCAGTGCTTCAGGACCTTTAACCCAAAATTCACCCATATGGCTAACATCGAAAACGCCAACACCGTTACGCACGGTATGGTGCTCATCAATATCGCCAGAATAACGCACTGGCATATTAAATCCAGCAAAGGGAGCCATTTTAGCACCTAAGCCAATATGAATATGTTCTAAAGGAATAGCTGCAACGGTATTAGTGTCCATTTATCGAAAATATTTAGGGTGTATTCGACTGCAAGTTAGTTATTTATCAGGTGCAGTAATCCGGAAAAATTAAAAACCCGACCTTATTAAGGCCGGGCTTTTATTCGCATAACAATCCATTACTCTCCACGAGGTTAAAGTTTGCACTTTAACAGGGTGGTTTTTTATGCAATACAGGCACTATTGTAATTGTTTCAAAGCTCGTTTCAGAACGTAATGGTGGTTATTTGATTTACAAAACTAGCTTCTAGTAGTGTAAAACGGCTTTTTGCTACTTGAGAGCTATTCAAAGTAGATGTCAGATTATTGGTATTATACCTGTTTTGTTAAGTCTATTATTCAATCGAAAGTTACCTAGTTGTCAATTAGGACAATTTTATAGACTAGGATACAATCCTAAAATATTGATAATGAATTTGTTTGCTATTACAAAGTGGCTAGAAATCAAGAATTGCCATGGTAATAGTTCATTTCATTTGAAATTATTACATGGCTTCAATTGCAAGGTTATAGTAGGATTTTTGGCTCGTCAATTGGTATTCTATCATCCATCAAAACCAGATTTAATTGCGTAAAAGCATAAATTCTGATAAGTAAACCGTAATTTGAGGCTCCAATTAAACCAGTATTTATTTTCTACATTTTATGGCAAAGGGCCTGCGTTCAAGAGCTGAAAACTACTCAGAATGGTATAATGATATCGTAAAAATGGCCGACTTGGCCGAAAACAGTGCAGTAAGAGGTTGTATGGTAATAAAGCCCTATGGTTATGCCATTTGGGAAAAGATGCAGCAACAACTTGATGCTATGTTTAAGGAAACAGGTCACGTAAATGCCTACTTTCCGCTATTTATACCCAAGAGTTTTTTAAGCAAAGAGGCCAGCCACGTAGAAGGTTTTGCCAAAGAATGTGCAGTTGTTACACATTACAGGTTGAAAAATGCACCGGATGGTTCAGGTGTTATTGTTGATCCTGATGCTAAATTGGAAGAAGAACTTATTGTAAGACCTACTTCTGAAACTGTAATTTGGAGTACATACAAAAATTGGATACAGAGTTACAGGGACTTACCTTTATTGATAAACCAGTGGGCTAACGTAGTGCGCTGGGAAATGCGTACTCGTTTATTCTTACGTACCACAGAGTTTTTGTGGCAAGAAGGGCATACCGCTCATGCTACCAAGCAAGAAGCGATAGAGGAAACGCACCAAATGCTTGAAATCTACGCCAAGTTTGCGGAGGAATATATGGCAGTTCCTGTAGTTAAAGGGGTTAAAACTGCCAACGAGCGTTTCGCTGGTGCCGATGATACCTTCTGTATTGAGGCTTTAATGCAAGATGGTAAGGCTTTACAGGCAGGTACAAGCCACTTCTTAGGACAAAATTTTGCCAAGGCTTTTGAAGTAAAGTTTGCTTCAAAAGAAGGTGGCTTAGAATATGTTTGGGGAACGAGTTGGGGTGTAAGCACCCGCCTAATGGGTGCCTTAATTATGGCTCACTCTGATGATGATGGTTTGGTATTGCCTCCAAAACTAGCTCCTTATCAGGTAGTTATCGTGCCTATTTATAGAGGTGCAGCGGGCTTAGAAGCATTGAAAGATAAGTGCTTTGAATTGCGCGACCAACTTAAGGCGGTAGGTATCAGTGTAAAGGTTGATGCCGATGACAAACAAACCCCAGGTTGGAAGTTTGCTGAATACGAATTGAAAGGTGTGCCATTGCGTATAGCTATGGGTCCACGTGATTTGGAAAACGGAACTTTGGAAGTAGTTCGTCGTGATACTAAGGAAAAGCAAAACCTACCGATGGAAGGCATTGCAGAAACCGCAAAACGCTTATTAGACGAAATACAAGAGAACATCTACAAGAAAGCTTTTGATTATAGAGCTGCCCACACCACTCCTGTAGATACTTTTGAAGAATTTACTGATGTGCTAGAGAACAAAACAGGTTTTGTATTAGCGCATTGGGATGGTACCGCAGAAACAGAAGAGAAGATTAAAGAGCTTACCAAAGCCACTATTCGCTGTATTCCATTAGATCAACCATTGGAAGAAGGCAAGTGCGTACTTACTGGTAAGCCTAGCCAACGTCGCGTGCTATTTGCAAAGGCGTATTAATAACTATTTAATAGTGAAGGGTTTGCATTGTTGGAACCTAGTAAATTTTGAATGTCAAAGTTTGCTATCCAACATTGCAAACCCTTTTAGCGTTATAACATTGATGTATTAATTACCCCTTACTCACTATGAAAAAAAGCTGGAAATCGATTTTATACTTATGCATTGCCCTCGTTGTGGTAGCAGGGATACTCTATCCACGGTTAAAAGAAGAATCGGTTAAAAAAGAAGCGCAAGCAAAAGGACCATCTAAAGCTGGACAAACCAAGGCTCCTGTTACAGTGATGGTACTGCAAACCAGTTCGTTAGATAATAATATTGAGGTAGTGGGTTCCCTCATGGCAAGTGAGCAAGTTACACTGCAGCCTGAAATGAGCGGAAAGGTAATCGGGATTTATTTCAAAGAAGGTGAGCAAGTAACGAAGGGACAAAAATTGATACAGTTGCAAACCGATGATTTAGACGCCCAACTAAAGAAGCTTCAAATCAACCTTCAGCTAGCCAATACCATTGAAGAACGACAAAAACAATTACTTGCTCGCGAGGCAATTAGCGCTCAAGAGTACGACCAATCAGTAAACAGCACGCTCTCTTTGAAGGCTGATATTGCAAACTTAAAAGCGACAATTGCCAAGGCGAGTATTACGGCTCCCTTTTCTGGCACCATTGGTCTGCGTGCTATAAGTGAGGGCGCCTTTATTACTCCCCAAACTAAAGTGGCAGAACTAGTAGCCACGAATCCCATCAAGCTAGAGTTTGCCATCCCTGGAAAGTATGCCAATGAGGTGAAAATTGGTTCAACAGTTTCCTTCACTTTGGAAGGTAACAGAGCGAACGCATATCAGGCTACGGTATATGCAACTGCTAATAGCATTGACCCAAGTACACGTACCTTAACAGTTAGGGCTACTACCAATAATGCAGGTAATCAGTTGAAGCCGGGTTCTTTTATAAATGTCCAACTTACGCTGAGTAAATCTGCTGGAACTATACTCGTTCCAACCGAAGCTGTAGTGCCAACTGCCAATGGACATATGGTGTTTTTGAAGCAGAAAAACTTAGCACAGCCTGTGAATATTATAATAGGAACCCGAACTTCTACCCAAGTTCAGGTATTTGAAGGTTTGAAAGCTGGTGATACCTTAATTACTACGGGAACACAGTTTGTAAAACCAGGTTCTGAGCTCAATATTGTTACTTTAGTCAAGGCTATATGAGATTTTATTTTGTCATTTTAATCGTAACTCTCCTTAGTGTAAGCTGTTTTGCTCAGAAGAAAACTCCAAAAACTGGTCAGACACCCTTACGAAAAGTTGAAGTAAGGTTAATTGATACGAAAGAACTCACCAGTTTTTTAGAGAACACTTCAGATACGATTTATGTCGTAAATTTTTGGGCAACTTGGTGCAAACCTTGTGTGGCAGAGCTTCCTTCTTTTGTTAGTGCTGCCAATCAATATAAGGGACAACCTGTGAAGATTCAGCTGATCAGTTTAGACTTTAAATCTGACATACAAAAAGTAAAGCAGCTTTTGGGTAGAGCAAAATATGGCCAACTTAATAGTTGGCTTATGACCAATATTGACTATGATAGTTGGATCAATTTGGTATCGCCAGATTGGGGTGGGGCAATTCCTGCCACCCTAATTTTTAACAATGCCAAGGGGAAAAGAAAATTCATCGGAAATGAACTTACTGCTGAAGAATTGGTAGCAGAAATTGAGGTGATGAGGTAGTGGCTTTTAGCTTCTTTCTTATCTTGCCATTGTGAAAGAACAACTCGCTACCGCTATAAGAAAACTTGTTCCTTGTTCAGAGGATCAATTGGAGCAGTTCTTTCTAATAGCTAAGCCTGAACTAAAGCACTTTAAGGCTAAGCAATTTGTCCTTAAAGAGGGTGAGGTTTGCAGGCACTTAAATTTTGTGATAAGTGGTTTAATGCGCTACTTCTATATCGTAGATGGGGAGGAAGTAACAGGGCAATTTTTCTTTGAAAACGGTTGGTACGCCGATTTGGGTAGCTTTTTGAGTGAACAGCCAAGCACGCAAAACATTCAAACCATCGAGAATTCTGTCTTAGTTCAAATTTCCAAGACTAATCTATATGAGCTTTATGAAAGGGAGCCCGTATTTGAGCGGTTTGGTAGGTTGCTAGCTGAGTACTCGTTTTTAGGAATTAGGGGCAGATACGAAAAGTTTTCGTTACTCACTCCTGAAGAGCATTATTTGAAGTTAATTACTGAAAGACCTAAAGTAATTGAGCGGGTACCTTTAAAGTATATCGCTTCATTTTTAGGTATAAAGCCTGAAAGTTTAAGTCGAATCAGGAAAAGACTTTTCGACGAGCGTAAATCTTAACCGAGGTCAAGTATTTTCAAAATGGTGGTAGGTTCCTTTGTGATTAAGTTTCACACATTAAACTCACCATCAAATGACAACGAAATCTTTATTACTAGTACTGGCTCTTTTACTTACTCAATTAGTAAGCGCCCAAACAGAAAAGCAACGTATTTACGGAGAAGTAGGACTTGGCTTTGGTCAAACTACATTCGGAAGTAGTACTAAATCACAATTGCGTCAAGCATTGGGGGGTAGTTTTAACCCTGGAATTGTTGGCAATTCATCAATGGCGTTTTACTTCGCACCTGAAAGCTGGAAAGGCTTAGGTATTGGTAGCCGAATAAAAGGTGCGGCAGCAGGTAGCGTAATCGGAGAATTTGGTGATAGTTATTTCTTTAACTATTACAATTTATCGGCATCGGCAAAATACTATGCAATCAGTAAGACCTTTAACAAAGGCTGGTATGTTCGCGCTAATGCAGGCTTTGGTCAGCTAACTACAAAACGTGCCAACGAAAAGACTAATACTTATGTCCACCAGTTTGCCATTGGCTCAACTTATACGGGAGGCATAGGTTATACAGTTCCATTCCAAAAAACAGCTCTATCCTTGGAAGTGGAAGCCGAAACCTCATCCAGAAGTGGAACAGTTAACGGTGTTGGCGATGTTACCATCACCAACGGCCAAATAGGAATGAATTTGATTTGGTCGTTTTAGGAAAGGAAAGTTAATCTTGCTGTCTTATCCCATCTGAAAACTATTGGGTGGTCAGATATCAAAAATCTGACTACCCTTTTTTCCTACTCGCACTCCATCTTATCATAGGCACTCAAGGGTACCTCTTTGCTGAACATCAGCTGACCTCGTACATTATAAAAACTAAGCAGCATTTTGTCCGAGCCTATTTCATCGTCGGTTCTTATGAGGGTGCCTAAATCTGTCGGGTAAATTTCCATTCCACTATGGGTAGCTGGAATAATGGTTCCACTTCTAGAACTGATAGCAGTGAACTTACCTTGGATGCTAAACACAATTACTGATATGCCTTCCGTAGTTTTGAGAATGCGGAAATTCTTAAATACGGAACCTGTAGGTCGGTAGGTAGTCATGCTTAAAAACATATTCCCACTATCAGATTCTACGATAGCATTCCTAACATTCCAAGGTCTAATGTTCTTAAAAACGTGAGGCACAATTAACTTGCCTGATTCATTACTAATTCCATACAAACCGCCATCTTGAGTGATGTAAAAACCCTGTTTTTCTGGATATGGAATAGGTATTGCAGAAAATTTGATAGGAAGCTGATCGCCAAAGGCAGTAAGTAATCCGAACTTATTATTGTTCATCACGGCTACATTTCCTTCCTTGGTTACTGATACTGCTTGCACAACCATTGGGTTTGACGGCTTCTCTGGTCCCTTCCAAATTTGTAGCCCTTTTTTGGTTTTTGTCCAGTACCAAATACCGTGGTTTTTATAAGGTGTAGCTACCTTAACTTTGAAAGAGCTATCTCTCGTTAAGGTATCTGAAAAGGTATTTGTTCTTCCTAAACTTACAGCCGAAATTTCATTTAAACTTTTAATGGTTTTCAGTTCCGAAGCTAGTTTGGTTAACATTGCCGCCGAAAGATTATAAATGGTGTCTTTTCCTTCTACCTCTATGATGTTACCATCTTGTTGGATGCTAACAAATGTGTCGGGTAAAAGAACAGTTCCGTTAAAAGCATATAATCCTACATTCTGGTTTCCAGCTACAATGCCAGCAGATATGGTACTTACTTTATTATACTTTCCTGTCAATACTTTTTTACCAAAAATATTGTAGACCTCAAAGGGAGCATCGCCATTTGCATTACTTGG
>JAIYDB010000032.1 GCA_027487695.1 Cytophagaceae bacterium
AGCGGGAAAATTGGAGGTGGGGGGGGCTATGGTTTTAGTTGGGTATTTTACTTAACCACGGGTTAAAACCCGTGGCAATTGATAAATGCTGGTTTGCAGAAATGGATTCCAGTCCTTTCCTGGTGGTAAGTGAATCGGTTTGCTTACTGAGCTTATCCCATTTCCCTACCGATTTTCCTTTGATAGAATCTGCTTTTTGTATGGTTCTATTGAGCCAAGCATTACCTTTTTTGTTTTTGGTAGAATCTGTATTGGCGTAGTTACCTAGTGAATCAGTTGCCTTATTGCCGAGCTTGTTTTTATAGCTATCTAAATCGGGACATTTCAGTCGATCTGTTAAAGAATCGGGTACTTGTAGTTTGTTGGTTAAATCCTTGTTAGCCTTAATATCGTTCCAATTTTTAGGGACGCCCCCTTTTTGTTTCAGGCTATCAGGCAGAGCGATTTTCCCATTCAATAGGTCTTTTGGTTTATACTGATCCGCATCTTTTAATGAGGGTAAATCTTTTGGAAGCTGATTCTTTTTCTTTCCCTTTTCAAGTTCTTCTTGTGCTTTCTGATTCAGTTTTTCCTTGCCTTTAGCCAAGTTAATATCTTTTAAATTAGCAGGTATAGGTAGTTTCTTGCTGCTGTTAAGAGTATCAGTTAACTGCTTCTTGGCTTTTTCACGCAATGCCTTTTGTTGCTGCTGAAACCTAGTGCCATCAAAACTTACGGTGAAGTAGTTCATGGACTGGCGCAGGGTATTGTTTTGGGTAGTGAGCAAACCACTTACCTGAAAAGGAAGTCCCCCTAAATCAACTGATAGCCTACCTTGAATAGCCGAAAAATCAATAGGAACATCCCCAGGGAACTCCCCTACCCGTTCACCACTTTGGGAGGAGGCGGTAATTTCCCCTTTTTCAATTTTAATGGCTTTAGATTTAAGTCGTTCCCAATTGCTTTTTTTGTTTGCCTGCCACCTATTTTTAAAGGTTTCCCGATTTACTTTTGGAAAGGTTGGTGCCAATCCTTTTACAGCCGATTTTACCTTGGCAGAATCAATCATGGGAAGCTTACTTTTTAGCTCCGCTTTGCTGGGGATAATACCTTTTACTTTGGTTGAATCAATACCTGAGATATTCCCTTTAAAATCAGGTTTGTTGGGGATAATGCCTTTTACTTTGAAGGAATCCAATAACCCACCCTTTGCCTTTGGCACCTGTAAGGAATCAGATACTACCTTTTGAGCGCAAACAGGTAGCGCAACCAAAAAAGCAAACCAGAAAAATATTCCTTTTAAGGGCATACCTGCTTACATTCTGTTAGCAATATAATGAGAAAAGGGATTGGTTTTTAAAGTAGTTCAACGACTCCCGAGTTATTTCGCTGCGCTAATGTAACTGTAAGTTATGAAGTATTGAGATATTAAAAGTAGTGGTTGTTCCACGTCTCGAAAAAAATTACGCTTTGCTTATTTTTTCCTAAGACATGGAACCAGAGTTATTTGCAAATCAGGTTTTGGAAGACTTGGAAGCAAAGGGAACCAGTGTTATTTACCATTCAGGTTTTGGAAGACCTGGTAGCAAAGGGGACATGGAACCAGTGTTATTTGCAAATCAGGTTTTGGAATACTTGAAAGCAAAGGGAACTATAAAAATAGCCATTAATCCTCCTTCACAAAGGGATACTCATTGTAATCAATTTCTTTGGTGTAAAATAAATCCAGTTGTTTTGGATAAGAAACCTTTTTAACAGTATCTAATTTTGAAGGCCAACCTAATTTAAATTTATTTTTGGTTATCAAATGCTCGTACTCAAAAACAGGAAAAATGTATGAAGGAAGTCTTTCACCCACCTTTAATAACAAATGACAATTGTTTTTTAAAATAGGAACAATCGAATCTAAATTTTCATTTTTGTCATAAGTATAAAAAACTGCCTTTATCTTAAAATAAGGAATTCTTGGATAAGTATAAAACAGAGTATGTCCACCATTCTCGGAATATGCAATTGAATCAAGAAAGGTATTTATATTTCCATATATATTAGTTATTTTTTTTTCTTCAGAATACTGAACCTTATATCGGTTTTTAGAATTTCTATCAATAACTATATAATAATATAAAATTTCATCTTCATTAAACGAATACACTTCCGATGTAAGAACATTTTGCTTTGAATTCAAAAACGCTAAATCAATAATTGTATTATTGTATCTAATATATTTAACAAGAGAATAAGAGCCGTTTACCGATTCGATTGGCACGCACCAGGATGTATCAGTTGCTTTAAATTTAGGTTCATTAATACTTAATTCACTATTACGATTATTACATGAAATGCAATAAAATAAAACAAACGTTAAAATATATAAAAAAATAATTCTCATTTTATTAAAGTCTTTTTAAAGGTCGTATCAGGATTAGAAAGGGTAAAGCCGCCTGGTTTAAAATTATTACTTTTACTAGGCTTACCTCCCCCACTGGTTCCACGTCTTAGGAAATGAAGGCGTAGCCGCACATTTTCGAGACGTGGAACTGCTAAAACTGCTAACTCCACACCTGCGAATAGTTTTGTGCTACCGCCGTTAATTTTCATACCCAAAGATATAAAAAGTAGTGGTTATTCCACGTCTCGAAAAAAATTACGCTTTGTTTATTTTTTCCTAAGTTATGGAACCAGAGTCTTTTGCTTATTTTGTTTAAGAAAACGCAGGGACAAAGTAGTTTTCTAATTGTTAATTTGTTAATAGCTTTGTCTATGGGTTTTGCTTATACTTTATTAACTTCCGATACTCCTTATTTTATTACGCCAACAGTAGTTGGTTGGATTGATGTATTTACACGACCAGAACTGGCTCAAATCGTGGTAGATTCCTTAAATTTTATAGTTGAGAATAAGGGAGTTAAAATACATTGTTGGTGTCTTATGCCCAGTCATTTACATCTGATTTTTAGCTGTAATGATGGGATTCTGCCTTCTGATGTTGTGCGAGATTTTAAAAAGTTTGTAGCTCAAAAGGTATTGCTAATTATACCGAAAATTAAGGAAAGCAGGAAAGAATGGATGCTTAAACTGTTTGAAGAATTTGGGAGGCAATACAATCAGAAATTTAAATTTTGGCAGGAAGGAAACCTACCTTTAAATCTTACAATTGAAAATAGGTATCATAATGCAATAAATTATATTCATCAAAATCCTGTTGAAGCTGGTTTTGTTATAATGCCAGAACATTATAAATATTCAAGTGCCATTGATTATTGTGGAGGTAAGGGATTAGTTCCAATTACATACCTGTAAAACCTTTTGATAACATATAATGGTTCCACGTCTTAGGAAATGAAGGCGTAGCCGCACATTTCCGAGACGTGGAACTGCTAAAACTGCTAACTCCACACCTGCGAATAGTTTTGTGCTACCGCCGTTAATTTTCATACCCAAAGATATAAAAAGTAGTGGTTGTTCCACGTCTCGGAAAAATTACGCTTTGCTTATTTTTTCCTAAGACATGGAACCAGAGATGTTTGCTTATTAGGTTTTCGAAGACTTGGAGGCAAAAGGGTTATTTGCAAATCAGCTTTGTGAAGACTTGGAGGCAAAAGGGTTATTTGCAAATCAGCTTTGTGAAGACTTGGAGGCAGAGGGGGTTTTAACACCTTTTTGTCCATAGCTTTGAAGCTGACAAAAGAAGAATAGGCTTACAGTAAGGATTAATATGTTGATGCTTTTCATATCACTTAGATTTAACCGTTGTCAATAACTCACTTTCAAAAACTGCCTTAGGTGAAATTACCGATTCATTCAATGGAATATGGTTGCCGTATCTTTCCTTCATTTTTTGTTTAACAGCAGCGCTGGATAAATCAAAATCTTTTAACTTTTCAATTTTACCTATTTTTAAACCAGTTGCCTTTTGATATATTTTCCAAATTAGTTCAGAACAGTATATCCTTTCATCAGACCACCCAAAGCCAAAGTCATAATTTTTGCCTATCATACTATTCCCAATTTCTTTCATTTTATTAAGAACATCAGGCTTAAGAATGCGATCAGCCTCTTTAAGTCTTTTAACTACATACTTTCCATGTTTACCTCTAGCAATCCATTTGTCTAATGGAGTTAGCCCTACAGGCTGCACTGCTTCTAGTACAAAATATTGACCATCGGCTTTATAGATAAGCCCACAATGAGAGTACTCAGATTTTGTGGCCAATTGTATTGCCATACTTTGTCTGGAAAGGGATGTATGAAAAATAAGGTCGCCATTTTGTAATACATCTTCTTTAAGAAGCTGTCCAACTTCCCTCTTTGCTTTTGCAGACTGGTAGAATCTAGCCCCAAACTTAGTCCAACCATAAAATAGTGTAAGACAAAGTATTGTGGTGAAAGTGGCTATAATCAGTAGTTTTTTCATCCAATATTTTAAGCAAGTAAACCTACTTATTTTTATTTAAAATTAACATTTGCATACCAAACTAAGACCATAAAAATGTAAGATCTACAAATGTTAGCTTGCATTGATAGCGAAAAATTGAGACCTAAGAATTCATTACTGGTTAAAATTAGGGTATCTCAAACTGAGTGGTGCAAATAGTGGTGCAGATTTCGGTGTGGAGGTATTAAAATCGATGTTATTTGCGTCTCAAGGAAGTTTGTCGAAAAACCACCTAATAATCTGTAAAACAATCATTTAACCCCGTAAAGTACTGATTATTAGGCATAAAAAAAGCACCTGAAAAGGTGCTGGGTAGCCCGTACGGGAATCGAACCCGTGTTTCATCCGTGAAAGGGATGCGTCCTAACCCCTAGACGAACGGGCCATTGCTACTTGGGATTGCAAAGGTAGGTATTATTTTTACTATTCCAAACTAGTAAGTAAAAAATATAAATTAAATTTACAACCATCTATTTTTCAGTGGTTTACTAAACTATTTAGTTATCGTTTAGCTCGTTGTGCGGTGTTCTATGTATTAGATATGCATTAAAAAAGCCACCTGCAAGGGTGGCTTTTGGTATAAGTTGGCAGCTATTATCCGCAGAACTCGTCAAATACTTGCTCTAGGTGCTGGGCAATCATCTCTGCTGAACGTCCTTCAATATGGTGACGCTCTACAAAGTGTACCAATTCGCCATCTTTAAACAAGGCTATGCTTGGGCTGCTTGGTGGGTAAGGCATAGTGTATTCACGGGCTTTATCGGTAGCATCAAAATCTACACCTGCAAATACAGTAGTGAGGTTAGTTGGCTTGTGCGCTGCTCTGGTTAGGGCAAGCTTTACACCTGGTCTGGCAGTGCCAGCGGCGCAACCACAAACTGAGTTTATTACAAGTAAAGTGGTGCCTTTTGCGTGGCTCATCACTTCTTCAACTTGTGCTGGAGCGGTAAGTTCGGTAAAACCTGCACTTACTAAATCGGTACGTATAGGGGCTACTAGTGCTTCTGGATACATTGTTTTAGATATTATAAGCGGTTAATCGCTTGTGCTTAATGGGTATGTGAGTACTTAAAGTTTATGAAATTTAGCTACTACATAAAACCAAGTTCTAACTTGGCTACTTCGCTCATCATTTCTTGGGTATAAGGTGGGTCAAAGGTAAGTTCTAGCTGCACATCGTTTATGCCTTCAATAGCTTTGATGTTTTGCTCTACTTCTCCTGGCAATGTTCCTGCACTTGGGCACGATGGCGAAGTAAGGGTCATGAGCACGTAAACATTGTTCACTGGGTATATCTTAATATCGTAAATAAGACCTAGTTCCCAGATATCTACAGGTATTTCAGGGTCATAAACGGCTTTGCAAGCGGCTACTACCTTATCGCGTAAGTCAGGTATTGTTAAATCCTGTGTTTCCATTGGACAAATATAACTGCAAAGTATATGCCGTGGTTCTAGGGAGTGGTGTTTTGTCGGTTTTCGGACAAAGAGTAAGGGGCTAAACTATTACATTTAGCCCCTTGGTCGATTTTTGGGAAACGACTATCGAGAGAGAGAAAGTAGGAGTTTATGTTTTATGCGTGGTGCATATCGGCTGCATTAAGTGTTACACCCAATCCATCGGCAATAGCCATACCCAAGCGCATATCGGCACGGAAGAAATGGCATAGTTGTCGCATGATAATCTGGTCTTTCTTAGGTCCTTCAATGCCACTCATAGCACCTACTATATTATTGATCAGATTCTGGCGTTCCGCTTCTGACATCACCTTGCCAAAAAGGGCAGCTGGTTGCGAATAGTGGTCGTTCTCACCATCGGCATTTCTATCGTACCAATCGGCAATAGTGCTTTCAAGGGTAACAGCTGGTTCTTTATAGCTTTGGTCGGCCAATATATCGTCGAACGAATTTGGGAAATAGTTAGGTGCCGAACCACCATTGCCATCTACTCGCATTTGCCCATCACGCTGATAATTATTTACCGCATAGGGACATCTATTCACTGGGATTTGCTCATAGTTAGCCCCTAATCTGTAACGATGTGCATCAGGATAGCTTAAAATTCTGCCTTGCAACATTTTATCTGG
>JAIYDB010000061.1 GCA_027487695.1 Cytophagaceae bacterium
CCGTCTGCAAAGTGTAGGTGGAAAGTTGTATGTACGGAAAGTGGTACGGGAATAAACGAAAAGTGATTCTAAATAACTCCTTCAACTAAACTAATCATCCAATGAAAAAACTAATTTTCATAATTGTATTTTCATTACTCTTTGGGCAAGTATTTGCCCAAAGAGTTTTATGGACAAGGCAACTTGATTATTCAGGCATTAACATTAATCGTGAAGATGTATTAAACGATGTACATGCTTACGATACAAACACGATATTTGTAAAATGATGCGGAAACTAATTCTTGCTATTTGTACCCTTTTTTGGGTACAAATAGCTTTTACACAAAGTGTAGTTTGGGAAACTAGATTTGATTTTGGTGCGTCCCCTAACGAGGTTAATGCAAATGATGAGTTTCTTGATTTATCTGTTCTAGATACTTCAATTTTCTTTTCTAGTTCGAGACCAACAAGGCATATTATTTTTTATGGTGATGCTAAATATAAACCTGTTGTTTTAAAACATAACAATAGAGGAATCGTAATAGATACCTTTGTTTATTTTGATACTATTAATTCTTACCGCTCTGTTGTTGATCGAAACCGAAGACAACTATGGATGGTATATCATAAGGTTGGTAGAAGTCAAAGATTAGTTCTTCAACGAATTGATTTAAACGGCAGGCTGCTTCAATACACCGCATTGCCTTTAGGTGGGGTACCGAATTTGGATTCTATGCCAAAATCAATTTTTAAGGTAATTCCTGCCTCTGATGGTGGTTTCTATATTATGGCAACTACTCCACGTACTATTGCTAGTCAGAGTGTTACTTTATGGCAGGTAAGCCGTTGGGATTCTGTTGGACAACGCAAATGGGTTAACGAATATACTGATAGGTTTGTTAATGGAGCGCCACTTCAAGCAGAAATACTAACCAATGGGGAGTTAATGGTAAGTGGTTGGAAAGGAACTGAAATTATTGCCCTTCATATTGATACAAGTAATGGTAGGCAAATTAGTAGGAAAGTCCTCTTTACAAATCCCAGAAATTTAGGTTGGTTTGAAACAGTGGTCAAAAAGCTACCAGATGGTTATTTTGTTTCAGGTGCAGATTTTGGGAATCCTTCTCAAACCGTTTTGCTTAAATTGAATGATACCTTAGGTAGAGTTTGGGGAGGCTATCCTGCTGATTTTTATGCACGTGATATTGAAACATTATCCGATTCATCCTTCTGGGTTGTAAACAAAAGACCAGATAATTACTATTATGAGCGATTCTCTAAGGACTCAGTTTTGTTATTCAGATTAAACCTTACAAATTATGCTCCAAATGAACCAAAATTTGGAAGGTATAAGGGCATAGGTTATTTTAACGACGGTAGCGTAGTTATTGGAGGCGACAGAGTTTTTCCTATGGGAACCATTCAGAATTCGGACTTGGTTTTTATGAAAGTTGCCAATTTTGGCACCCCCTACAACCCCATTTACCCTCCTGTAGGTCCTGTTTTAACTAGCAATAAAATCCTAAATCAGGAACCTAATTTACAAGTGTATCCTAACCCGTTCACCAATACCTTGCGTCTTTCCCATAAAGGTAACGCCCAGTTATTGGATGTGCATGGTAGGGTAATACTCTCACAACCTGTGGAAGCAGGTGAGGAACTTAAGGTAGGCAATTTACCTAAGGGTATGTACCTACTCCGTCTGCAAAGTGTGGGTGGGAAGTTGTATATTCGTAAAGTGGTAAGGGAGTAAAAAGAAAAAATGTAATCCATCAAAAAAGCCCGCTGCGCGGGCTTTTTTGTTAAGTCAAAACCTAGTGTTTTTTATTGTGGCTGACCCACAATCCTGCGTTTTCTGCTTACGCCACTTCCGCCAAAATAACCAACTGCGGTGGCACTATTGCCGGGGGTAACATTCTTAATGTTCGTGCGGATATTTGATGGCACCTGCGCAAACAAGCCTTCTGTATTATTAATTTGGGTATTTATCTCAGTCCAAAATGCGTACGCATCGGCATTGATAGATAGAATTCTAACTTCTACAGTATCGCCAAGCTTGTATTCTTCCTCGTTCAAACCAAAGTTTACAGGCGGGATAAATACCAATCCATCTGCAAATTTATCGTCTATGATGTTAATGTTGTCGGGTTCATTGGCCGGTCTGCCATTTAAAGTAGCATCAAACTTATAGTAATCGCCTTGTCCTGGAGTTTCTCTAGCAAAGAGCGTAAGGAAGTAAGTATCCTTATCTCTAGGTCCGCCTGGTCCATTTCCACCTTCTTCATTAAGTTCAAAGTTCAAACTATCAATAGTAGGTACTCTCTTTACATCTGTTTTAGCGCGCCAAGTAATTCCTTCTTGAATAATATTCAATTGATAGCTTCTGCCTATCAATGGCTTAAAGCTATTCGTTGTATAAAGACCTGGTCTTGTTTCAGTATAAGGATAAATAGTGCTATCTGTTAAATCAGTAACCGAAACTTGTGCTCCTATTACGGCTGGTTGCCTTGTAGTATCAAAATACTCCGTGGTTTTGGTAAGCTTTATTTCTTGGTAGCTGGTATCTGAATAAATCCATCCATCTACGGAAAGTTCTGGTGTGGCTGCATCTAAGCCAACAACTATAGGGTCTTCACAACTACTGAAAAAGACCAATAAGGGTAGGGCAAGTATTAAAAATATCTTGGATTTCATTGTTTCGGTGAGTTTTAGAATTTGAAGTTATAGGTAACTGCAGGGATAATTGAACCAAACACAGAGAAGCGAATTGCTTCTGTTTCTACCCTAGAATTTTCTTTCTGTTGGAAGAATATAGAGAAAGCATTTCTGCGGTTGTAGGCATTGTAAACACTAAACACCCAAGTACCTTGCCAGTTCTGATACCACTTTGTACCAGTATGTACTTTACCTTCACGGGTGGCGCTAAAGTCTAAACGGTGATAATCTGGGATGCGCACGCTATTACGCGCGTTGCTGTATGTATGCGGAATAATTATCCCTTGGTAAACAATCCTATTGGTAGGAAAGGTACCTGGGGTACCTGTTTGGTAGGTCCAGTTTGCACCTAAGCTCCAACGGTCGGTAATATCGTAATTGGCGGTAATGTTTAGAATATGGGTTTTATCGAAACGAGTAGGATACCAATCGTTTTTGTTCAAACCTTCAAATAATCGCTCAGAACGGCTCAAAGTATAGCTAATAAATCCGGTTAGTTTGCCACTGTTTTTCTTTATAAAGAATTCTAAACCATAGGCACGTCCTTTACCTTTGATTAAATCGCCTTCAAACTGACGGTTCAAAAGTAAATCGGCATTAGAAACGTATTCTAACTGATTTTGTAAGGTTTTGTAATAGCCTTCTACACTTGCTTCAAAAGTATTATTCGCAAAGTTTCTGAAGTAACCAACAGCCACTTGGTCTGCCAATTGCGGTTTGATATTATTTGAACTTGGTGCATAAATATCTAATGGGGTAGAAGCTACACTATTCGATATCAAGTGAATATACTGAGCTGTTCTGTTATACGATGCTTTTAATGAGCTGTTTTCATTTATTTCATACTTGGCACTAAACCTAGGTTCTAGATTATTGAAGGTTCTGATAACGTCGCCACTACCATATTCTTTGGTGCCAATTAAGGTTCTACGAGCTCCAGATATGGTATCGTTAAAGAAGTATTCTGTTCCCGAGCCTACGTATTGCCAATTGCTGAAACGTAATCCGTATTGCAAGCTTAAACGGGTATTAATCTTTTGCTCGTTAGCAAGGTATAGGGCATTTTCAATACCATATTTATTAGGCTGTCCAACTACGTTTTTTTCACCTTCAGATATTGAGGTGGCTGTACCAGGCTCAAACTGATACAATATACTCTGCCCACCAAAAGTGATGGTATTATCGTTCAGATAGTAGCTAAATTCTGGCTTTACGCTGTAATTGATTACGTTAGCCTTCCAGTTGAATGAGCTAGTAGCATCGTCGTTTTCGAATTTAATCTGGTAATCGTAATTGCTATAAAAAGCTGTAGAGTTCAAGAATAGCTTATCTGAGAAAACGTGGTTCCAACGAATAGTTGCAGTTCTATTACCCCAATTAAAACCGTTTCGACCACCACCAAAACCAAATACATCTCGTCCTAAATAACCGCTTACGAAAATTCGGTCGTTCTTGCCAATTTCGTAGTTAGCTTTTGCCGTAAGGTCGTAAAAGTATAGCTGTGACTCTTTTAAGGCTTGGTTAGATGATAGCTTAAGAAATACATCGCCATAGCTTCTACGAACAGCCACAATAAAACTACCCTTATCTTTCTTAAACGGAGCCTCAATAGCTAAACGAGAGAAAACAGTACCTATACCACCATTAATGGCGAGTTTCTTCATATTACCTTCTTTCAGACGTACATCTAAAAGGGAACTTAAACGGCCACCATACTGAGCAGGGATACCGCCTTTAACTAGCTTCACATCTTTAACTGCATCAGGATTGAATACCGAAAAGAACCCAAAAAGGTGACTGCTATTATATACAGGTGCTTCATCTAACAACACCAAGTTCTGATCAACCGAACCACCGCGAACATTAAAGCCACTAGAACCTTCACCTACTGTGCTTACGCCTGGCAATAGTTGGATTGCCCTAATCACATCAACCTCGCCTAGAAATGCAGGTATTTTGTTGATAGATTTAATATCTAACTTATTCACGCTCATTTCCATAGCCTTTACGTTGGCTTCTGGCTTTTCAGCTGTAATTACTACTTCCTTAGTTTCCGCAGAAGCTTCTGAAAGTTCAATGTTTTGCTTTTGGTTAGCGGTAAGGTTAACTTTAATCACCTTAGTTTCATAACCAAGAAATCCTGCTTTAATAGTATGTTCTCCGGCAGGCAAGGAAAAGCTATAAAAGCCATACACATTGGTGGCAGCACCTACTTTCGTATCTTGGTCAGATACAGTGGCACCAATAAGGGCTTCCCCATTTTTGGCATCGCGTACATAACCACTTATGGTATAACGCTGCACGGTCGTTTGGGCAAACGAAACGGAAAAACTGGATAGCAAAAGCACCAGTACTAAAAATTGTTTCATTGAAATTGATATTTGTGTGAGTTAGTAACGTAAAAGTATAATTATAGTTATATACTGTAGATGGAATTTTTATCAACAGCAGTCTATCACTATTAACGGATAAAATAGCATTTAAGTGGCATTACTCCTGCCAAAGAGTAGTAAGTACAGTTTGCCCTACGGATTTTAGGGTTGCCTTATCAATGTTTTCTAGGTTGTCTTGGTGGGTATGCCAAGTATTTGAAAAATAGATACCATCAGAGTTATCGTACTCAATAATATCAATCATATTAATACGGGCAATGATATTCACAAAATCGTGGTCATCGACTATTGGCGGGGCGAGCTTTTCTATAAAGTTATTGTATCCTAGTTTGTTAGCAATCGTCCAAACTTTATCTACCACTGCTGGGGCAAACTGCATACTCTGTCCTTCCTTGGCAAATTTGGCGTTTTTGTTACCCACCATATCCAACAGAATACCATAATAGGCAGTATAACCTTCAATATGTTTGTTTTTACTCCAATACTGCGAGCCTAGGCACCACCAAGTTTTTTCTTTGTTTTCTTGGGTATCCATAGGACCAACGAATTCATGATTTTCAGGATCGCCGTGATCTTCCCCATCAAAGAAAATGATATCAATACCTACGTTAGGCTTCTCTTTACTTTCGTTAATTACTCTGGCAATTTCCAAAAGTACGGCAACGCCACTAGCACCATCATTGGCGCCATCTATTGGTTTATCGGTGTTAACTTTGTCGTTATCTGCAATATGGCGACTATCCCAATGTGCAGCTAATAGTATGCGTTTGGTAGCGTTTGGGTTATAACTACCAATGATGTTACGCATCCGCATTTTTTCACCTTTGTAGTTTATTTCTTCAAAGGGTTGTTCGGTTACTTGCCAATTAAATGCCTTTAGTTGCGCAGCCAAATAATTACCACAAGCTACGTGGGCTTGGTTATTCGGTATTCTGTAGCCGAAATTCACCTGCTTAGCAAGCATATTAAAACAGCTATCGGCATTAAAATCTGGTGCCTTTTTAAGGGGCTGGTCTGCAATGGGGGCCGTTGCTGTTTCAGCAGGTTGCTTTTTAGAGTCTGAACAACCGCCAAAAAATACCAACGTTATAGCTGCAACCAGCGCAAATACCGAACTTAAACTATGCTTTTTCACTTGAATGGGCTGCTTTTTTAGCAAAGCTGTATTGAAGAATTTTGTCAATGAAATCGTAAGGTCGGTAACCATTAATTGCGGCTTGGTGGAAGATAGCTGTTGCTGGGGTCATCCCTGGTAAGCTATTCACTTCTATGATAACGGTTTCGGCGCGTTGTTCTTGTGTATAGATCCTAACAAATGCATCTATACGGCAATAACCTTCTACATCTAACACCTCACAAACTTGCTGAAGCGTAGCTTTTACTTGTAAAGAATACTTTTTCTGTAGATCAGGATTAGGTGAATAACGGGCAGGCGTTATGTTTTGCCCTTCACCTGCCAAGAACTTTTCCTCTAACGATAGCACTTCTCCACTCGCAAGCGCTTCTGAGGCTTCAAACATTTCGTAACGTCTGCTGCCGTTCGCTTGCAGCTGAGTTACCATTCCTCCTGTTACCTCCAAGAAATGATCGGCATTGCCCTTGCTTATTAAATCTTCTACTAAGAAATGGGCTTTCTGTGGGAACTCCTCATTTTCTTTCAGACTTAGGGTGGCAGATTGCTTAGCTAAAAGAGGCTCGGCATCGCGGAACATTAGTTCAGCAAATGCAATGAGTTCTTCCCTGTTTTTAATTTTCTTAACTGCACTGCTACAACCATCGTCATGAGGTTTGGTAATGAATGGGTAGGCAAATTCCTTTTCTAAATCGGCAATTACCTGTTTGGTATTAGCATTCCACTCATCGGCACCTACAAGACGGTGCTTGGCTACCAAAATATTATACCGACTTAGTATTTCGTTGGTTTCGTATTTATTGATGGTGGTTTGAGAACTCACTACCCCACTACCATTGTAAGGGATACCCAGTTTTTCAAGTTCTTTTTGCACTGCACCATCTTCACCTGGTCTGCCATGTAGGGCAATGAAAACGCCATCAACCATTGATTTAAGCTTTTTGTAGCTTATTTTCTCGGGCTTGGCTATTTGATGGGTAACATATTTTTGGGTGATCCTTGCTGCACGTTCCCTAATTTCTTCTATTACCTTATGTACTTTATACTTTGCCTTGGCTTTATCTCTAATGTCATCGGCATTATCCTTCAGCATCATATTCACAGGTAAAACGTAAAGCTCGTGTTCGGCTTCGCTACCCGTTAAAAACACGGGAATAGGTTGGTACTTAGTACTGCTACTTAGCTTTTCATAGATATTCCTGCCGCTTTCAACAGAAATATGGCGTTCAGAACTAAAGCCACCCATAATTACCGCTATCTTTTGCTTAGGGGTAGCATTAGTAGTGAGTGCTTCAATATCCTTATCAAGCTTTTCCGACTTACGGATAAGCTGGTTTATCTTTTTCCCACTGCCTATTCTGGCATTGATAGAAGTACTAATGATATAGGTTAAGAACTGACTTGGGTTTAAACCTATCTCCGCTGCCTGATGGAAAAAGAAGCTCGACGGCATCATGCCACTGGTTGTGTTAGGATCGTTCAAATAGATTCCACCTTCCTCGGTAATAAAGCCATCTATACGGGCATATACATTGAACTGCAATGCTTTAAACAATTCAACACATTGCTCCATAATGGCATTGATGTACTCATCGGCCACATTAATTGGGGTGAGTTTGCGGCTCATCCCTGGCAAGTACTTGCTGCGGTAGTCGAATAGCTCTTGTCGCTTTACAATTTCTGTAGGCGGTAAGGCTATTACCTGACCCATTTCATCTTCAATTACAATGCAGCTAAATTCTCTGCCTTTGATAAATTGTTCAATAATGATTTCGTTCTCAGCATCTTGAGCGTGCAATTGCAGGGTGCCACTCCATTTACTAGTATCAAGATAATGGAGCAATTCAGCCGGATGATAAACGGTTTTTAGTTTACGATGGCTTTGGTGTATTTCTACAGGTAAGCCTACGCCTTCCCTAATATCTGATAGGGTTCGAACCCAATGTATTTTATGTTCTTCAGAAAATCCGTTCCATTCTACTTTTGAAATGGTTTGGATAAAGAAAGCCTTGTTAACAGCATTGGTAAATGCCACCTCATCGGTACGGTGTAAAATGCTGATGCCGATAGAACTTCCTTGCGCAGGTGCCTTGATAACCAAAGGCCAACCTAGGAGCTGACTATAATGCGTAATAAGTTGGTTTACTGTGCTATGTTGTGCCTCTAGCCAAGTGCTACGAGATAGCGTTACTGAAAGTGGACGCTTAAAGCCAGCGGCCTTCATTAACTTATCTTGTGCCAGTTTGCTTATGCCAATAGCTGAAGGCAATACCCCACTACCAGAATAAGGAATACCATACCATTCTAATAAGCCTTGAATAGCACCATCTTCCCCATAAGGACCGTGCAAGGCAAGGAATGCAAAATCGAATAATTCGGCAAATTCAGAAGGTTGAATAAGTCGACCTACTTCGCTAGCAATGTTAGCGGCATTAAGTTGCGCATATTCCCCTAACGATTCTACATAGATTTGAAAGAAGCTATCGGCAGCGGCACCCGCTTGCGCAATGGATTGCACCGATGGGTAAAAATCGCGAATGGTACCCTTATAAATGAACTGCCAATCGAGCAAAATAAACTGCCCTAATGAATCTACAAAAATGGGTACAGGTGTAAATAGTTCCTTATTGAGATTATCGTACACGGTACGCCCACCAGCAAATGAAATTTCACGCTCGCGGCTTTGTCCGCCAAAGAAGATACCAACTTTTAACATAGCCCCAAAGATAGCCTATTTGGTACCAGATAAGAAATAGGGCTTGGAATGTATTACTTTAAACGGATAATGTTCGGTAATAAGAATCCTTACTTCCCTCCAACCCTTTGCAGGTTTTCATCTGTATCGCGCAAGTTGATTTTTTGCTCGTCACCAAATCGCCAGGTGAATGAGAGCATTACGTTGGTAAAATCGCCACGGTAGCTACCTTGGTTTAGCATGCCTACAACCGTTTCAGACCAATAAAATTTTTGAGTAACCAATACATCGTTAGCAGATAGACGTAAAGTACCACGGTCTTTTGCAAAGTTCTTTCTAACTGATAAATTCAACATTCCCCAAGGTTTTTGATACCCCAATGACTCAGAATTAAAGTACTGATACATGGCAAATACATCGCCTTTCCAACCTTTTCCGAAATTGAAATTGTTGGTTAGCTGTATGGTGTAGGAAAAACGTTTGTTATTAAAAGTATTATCCCTAATACTGGTTTGGAAATGATTGGTATAGAAATGGGTAAATAGGTTAAAATTATACCATTTCTTAAGTTCCTTATAATAATTAATTGAAAGTCCCGTGTTTCTAAAACTAGCAATATTTATCGGAGCTATTCGGCTAAATCTACTGGTATCGTTCAACCTTATAAGGGTAGATTCTGCAATTTTATTGGCTGCCCAAAAATGATTGGCACTTAAACTTAGTGCACCTTCCAATAGACTGTAGGTGAGTTCTATATTGTTTGAAAGTTCTGGTAATAAATTGGGATTGCCAGCCCAAACACTGTACGGATCTACATTAAAGGCATAGGGAATGAGTGAGTTATAGTCTGGTCGCTCTACCCTACGGCTGTATTGCACTGATAAAGTCTTGGAATCGCTTATTTTCCAGCTACTACTTAAATTAGGAAATAACTGTAATTTATCACGATTAAATGATAATGGTGCAAAGGCAGGATTTAGCAAGGTTTGGTTGCCTTCAGTGTACCACTGTTCAGCCCTAAGCCCAAGTTCAAAGTTCAGTTTTTCGGAATATTTATAGCGGTATATTCCGTAAAGGGCTGTAATGCGTTCAACGTATTTATAACTGTTGCTTCCATTGCTATCTAACCCAAAAAAGGTAGGTGTATAAGTAAATTGGTCTGTTACATTTCTATTCCTTACCTCCACGTGTTTGGCACCAAAAAGTATAGTATTTTTATTATTAAGCTTATGTTCATAATCAATTTTAGGGGCGAGCACTAAAGTTCTGGGCGAAAAATACATTTCTACTCCCGTTTCTTCTGGTTGAATGCCGTTAATAGGTTTGAAACTATTTCTTAGGCTTTGTTTGGAATCTTGCTTATACCAAGCCAAATCAAAATCTATTTTTAGTAAATGCTTTCCAGAGCTATCAAACCTATTCTGGTAGCCAATGGCATAGGTTAAGTTATGCTTATCGTCAGGATTTCTATCCGTTGTAAGCACTTCGCTGATTAAGGTATTATCTGAATAGATTTTATTGGTATTATTACTTCTCCAGAATTCAGAACTATAGTTATAGCTTATTTGGGATTGAATAGAACTATAATCTGAAAAATCGTAAGTAAGTGCTCCTCTTCCTATGTAGCCATATTCTTCAACGTCGTAAAAAACATTTACTTGTTGTTCTTGAAACGAATTGCCAATAAAGTATTTCCTAGCACTAGGAATGGCATTAATATTGCCAACAGGTCTGAAATCTACACTGGCCAAATAGCCAAACCTTTTACGCTTTTCAGAAATCTGTGCGCCTATACCACCTTTGTATCGGCGACCGTGACCCGCTTCGGCGCGTATTTCGCCTTGCAAGTTTTCACGGACTGCCTTTTTCATTTTAATATTAATCATACCTGCTGTACCGCTGGCATCAAACTGAGCCCCAGGTTGGGTGATGATTTCTATTTCACTGATATTATTACTTGGGGTACTTCGTAACAATGCCAGTACTTGTGCCTGAGAAAGGTAGGTAGGCTTATCGTTAATCATTACCATGGCGCCTTGCTTGCCCTTTATGGTTATGTTACCATCATTATCAAGGGTTACGCCAGGCATTCGTTGCAAAACATCGGCCGCCGATAAGCCCTGACTCATACTGCTGCCTGCTATATCTACTGTTGTTTTGCCTGCTTGCACCTGCATTTTTGGCTTTTGAGCAGTAATGAGCACTGGGCCTACTTCATTTACTATTTTTGCTAACTTAATATCCAGAATGGTGGGAATATCGCTTTTCTTGAAAGGTCCTTTCACAACCTTCCTATAGCCCATACACGTAAACTCCAGAATCGCCTTGCCAGTAACTTGTTCTGGCTTATATTTTAATTCATAAACTCCACTTATATAGGTAACTACCCCACTAATGAAGCTACTATCCGCAATGTTTTTTAGAACAACATTGGTGAATGGCAAAACCTCGCCAGTTTCAATATCGGTAATTGTACCTTTTACCTGCTGGGCATATCCGCCCATAGATATCAGGAAAAACAAACTATATAGTAGGAACCGTTTCAAGTTGGACAAGGAGTAAATTTTTCGATTGCAAAGGTAGTATTTGTTCCTTCTGCTTGGGTATGATTTTGTCTGAATCAGGATTTGGTAGATTTTAGGAAAAGGAAGATTATTTTCTAAACCACGGAGTGGTGAAATTATTATAGCAAGTATAGATTTCCCCAACCCACAATAGCGAACCCCGAAGCGAGCTGCCCGCAGGGCAGCTCGCTTCGGGGTGAGAGTAATGTTTTCTGAATCAGGATTTGCTAGATTGAAGACCGCTAGTTTGATGTAATTATCTTATACTTTGTTGTGATTTCTGTAGCTTGTAATGCTTATTTCTTCTTTTAAAATTTCCATTTTCATCACCTAAAATACGGGCAATAAATGGTGTTGATAAGTTACTGTATCCTATAAATTCACCACCTATAATTATTTTATTATCGCTTTGTAAGACTAAAGTTTGTATTGGACTATCTGTTCCAGTTCCATGAATAAAGGTGGTGTCCATAGTGCCATCGTTGTTTAAACGAGCAATATTATTTCTAGGATAGCCATTGATTGAGTAAAATTTTCCTACTACTATAAGTTTACCATCTGGTTGAATGCCAATATCATGAACTCCATTTGTATACCAATTACCTTCAAATCTTATTTCATGGCCAAATGTAGGATCTGGACTTCCATTAGGATTTAAACGGATTAAGTTGTTCTTGGAACTACTAAAATATGAAGGACACCTCCCGCCAACCACAATTTTATCATCAGATTGAATAACTATCGTTTGAACATGGTTGTAAGCTCCAATTTCAGGATGAAATGATGTATCTACACTTCCATCAGTATTTAAACGAGCTATATTTTTTCTTTCAGTTTTGTTTGAATTGTTGAATCCTCCCCCAATAATTATTTTACCATCTTTTTGCAGCGCTATTGATTTAACCCCGTTATACTTAATAGTATCTGAATTAAAAGTTTCATCTAAATTACCATCAGTATTTAAACGGGCAATACCAAACCTAGGTTTACTATTGAAGGAATTAAAACTTCCCGCAATAATAATTTTACCATTCGGTTGTAAAACCACAGAAGTAACTATATCATTAGCTCCAATTCGCGCATTAAAACTTTTATCTAAAGTACCGTTTTTGTTAAGTCGCACTATTCGCTTAGCCATTGTGCGGTTATATCTGGTAAAATTTCCAGCAATAATAATTTTACCGTTTGGTTGTAAAGCAATAGCAGTAACTATGCCGTTAGCACCAGAGTCAAGATAAAAAGTTTCATCAATTCCGCCATTAGGATTTAAACGAGCTAAATTATTTCTTGAAATTCCATTAAAGGTAGTAAAAGTTCCGCCTATAATTATTTTCTTATCAGGTTGTAAAACTATGGTACGAACAGTATTATCAGCTCCAGTTCGAAGATTAAAGGTTGTATCTAAGCTGCCATCTGCATTTAATTGAGTTAGGTGTCTATAATTATTGCTTTTATTAACCAAAAATTCACCTCCAATAATTATTTTACCATTTACTTTAAGGGCAATTGAGCGCACGGTTTCATAATATTCATTTCCTAAATTAAAGCTTGAATCTAAACTTCCATTACTAATCAAACGGAGTAATCCGCCTGTTACATGGAAATTGAAAGATTGGAATTCTCCTCCAATAATTATTTTACCATCAGGTTGTATGGCAATAGTTCCCATCGCTTTTAATAAGGAGCTAACGTTTGCGTTAAAGGTTTTATCTAGGTTTCCATCGTAGTTCAAACGATATAAAAAAGCGGTTTCTATTCCATCAAAAGAATTTACACCTCCAATAATTAACTTCTTATCGTTTTGTAAAGCCATAGTTAGTACGCTGCTGCTATCAACAATTTCTGGATGAAAAGTTTCGTCTATATCTCCTTCGGGATTTAACCTCATCAAATAGTTTTTTGTAGAGTCATTGCTTAGTTCAAAATATCCACTTATTAATATTTTATCATCTTCCTGAATAATAATTGACCTGTTACGAACACCAATAATGCTATCATTATTTTCAATTTTAAAGTTGAATGTTGTGTCCAAACTACCATCAGTATTTAAACGTGCTATTGTTTTTAGGTCTTTGTTATAGTAAGTAGTAAAATTTCCGCTAATAATTATTTTACTATTATATTGTAATGCAATATCCCAAACCCAGCCATTAGGCCCTGTTCCTGTATTAAAGGTATTGTCTATACTACCATCAGTATTTAAACGAGCTAGGTATTTTTTTTGGTTATCACCAGATGTGGTAAAGTCTCCACCTATTATAATTTTACCATCAGTTTGTAAGGCTATTGTGAAGACAGAGCCATTCACCAGAACATTATTAGGATTAAAAGTAGGATCCAAACTTCCATCAATATTTAAACGAGCAACTCCATTTGACTTTTCTCCATTATAATTATTAAACCCTCCAGCTATTAATAGTTTACCGTCTGGTTGAACTACAGTTTTTGAAACCATTCCGTTTGTACCAAGTCCATAATTAAACTTATAATTCTTACCTCTGCCATAATTAAAACTTCTGTCTAATGTTCCTGCAAGTTGCGCCCAACTTACCAGAGGGAGTAAGAAAATACTAACTAGAATAATACTGTTTCGGCAAAAATTGGACATTACAAAAGTAAATATATAGTCTATCACTGAAATTTAGTTCTTTTTTCTGACTACGAATACAAGTTTAAGTCTATATAAATCTCGCAATCTAAATTGGATTTAGTCCTAAATATTGTCAAACTTATTAAAGATGGGCCAATTTAACGCTAACACCCATTCACTCTTATAGTCCCCATCTATATCCTTATTCAAAATATCAGTTTGATTTATAATTGGCGCTCCCTCACCTTTGAGGCATACTTCAAAGCAAGACCAATCATAAACTTACCGATATACAGATGAGCAATACCAAGAAACTAACCACCGCAAGCGGCAGGCCTTATGCCGATAATGAAAACTCACTTTCTGCTGGTCCTCGTGGGCCGTTATTATTGCAGGACTATGTGCTACACGAGAAAATGGCGCACTTTAACCGTGAGCGCATCCCTGAAAGGGTGGTGCACGCTAAGGGTAGCGGTGCCTTCGGTACATTCACTGTAACTCACGATATTACAAAATACACCAAAGCAAAGCTATTTAATGAAATAGGCAAGCAAACCCGTGTATTCCTGCGTTTTAGTACCGTAGGTGGTGAAAAGGGGAGTGCCGATACGGAGCGTGACCCTCGGGGGTTTGCTGTTAAATTCTATACAGAAGATGGCAACTGGGATATGGTGGGTAACAATACGCCTGTATTCTTTGTTAAGGATCCTCGCAAGTTTGGCGATTTTATCCATACCCAAAAACGTGACCCTCAAACGAATTTGAAAAGCCCTACTATGATGTGGGATTATTGGAGTCTGAATCCGGAAAGCCTACATCAAGTACTTATTCTCTTCAGCGATAGAGGTACCCCTTTCGGCTACCGATTTATGAATGGCTATGGATCTCATACCTTCAGCTTTATTAATGAAGCAGGTGAAATTAGTTGGGTGAAATTCCACTTTAAATCAGCGCAAGGGATTAAGAACTTTACAGGTCCCGAAGCAAATGCTATGCGTGGTGAAGATCCTGACTTTGCGCAGCGCGATTTAGTGGAAGCAATTAAAACAGGAGATTTTCCGAAATGGAATCTGAAAATTCAAGTGATGACCGATGCCCAAGCCAAAACCTATAAATACAATCCTTTCGATTTAACCAAGGTTTGGCCTCATTCAGATTTCCCGCTTATTGATGTCGGTACCCTTGAACTGAATGAATTACCCAATAACTATTATGCCGATGTAGAACAGAGCGCATTTGCCCCTGCCCACTTGGTAGATGGCATAGGTTTTTCGCCAGATAAAATGTTGCAAGGCAGAATTTTAAGCTATCCTGATGCACATCGTTACAGATTAGGGGCTAACTATGAGCAAATCCCAGTGAATAGATGTCCCTATGCGGTAAATAATTATCA
>JAIYDB010000084.1 GCA_027487695.1 Cytophagaceae bacterium
ATAAAATTCTACCTCATTTCAGGCAACGAAAATGAAAGACTAACTGCAGCTTTGCAGGTACTAGCACAAGAAGGAATTACAGAAAACACTGCAAAAGAACGCTAATTATTTAGATATTTGCGGGCTGATTTAAGTGGATTTTATCCCTTGAGTGGTACTCCTAATCGCTTTCATTAATTTGCTGTTCAACAACCCAATATGTTAGAATACATTGACCTCATAGAGCAAACCTTTGATTTCCCTACGGAAGAATTTAAAGTTGTTGAAAATGAACTTCATTTTCACGATGTGCCTTTGATGGATATTATCAGAGAGTATGGCACTCCGCTGAAAATATCGTACCTGCCAAAAATATCGCAGCATATTCAGAAAGCTAAGCATTGGTTCGGCAAAGCCATGCAAAAGTATAACTACCAAGGTACTTATACTTACTGCTATTGTACCAAAAGTAGCCACTTCCGTTTCGTAATGGACGAGGCTTTTAAGAACGATATTCACCTTGAAACCAGTTCTGCCTATGATATTCCTATCGCTAGAGAATTGTACAACAAGGGTAAAATAACCAAAGATACCATTATCCTATGCAACGGTTATAAGCGTCCCTTGTACCGCCAATACATTGCAGAATTAATTAACGATGGTTTCCATAACTGCGTGCCAATTATGGATAACCTGAACGAAATTGACTATTACGAGCAAAACGTAAGAGTAAACTGCAAGTTGGGTATTAGAGTAGCTGCCGATGAAGAACCAAACTTTGAGTTCTACACCTCACGCTTGGGTATTCGTTATAGCGAAGTAATGGATTTATACAAAAAGCGTATTGAAGGCAGGGCTAAGTTCCACCTTAAAACATTGCACTTCTTCATTAATACAGGTATGCGCGATACCGCCTATTATTGGAACGAGCTTACAAAATTCGTAGAACTATACTGCGAAATGAAGAAGATATGTCCTGAGTTGGATAGCATTGATATTGGTGGAGGTTTACCTATTAAAACCTCAATGACTTTCGATTTTGACTATGAGTATATCATTGACCAAGTAATTGAAAACATCCAATATACTTGCCAAGAACAAGGCGTACCTACCCCAAACATTTTTACTGAATTCGGTAGCTTTACAGTTGGTGAAAGTGGTGCAATTATATATAGCATACTTGACCAAAAGCAGCAAAACGATAAGGAATTATGGTATATGATTGATGGCTCGTTCATCACGATGATGCCAGATTCTTGGGGATTAAATCAAAAGTATATCCTTCTAGCGGTAAACAACTGGAATAATCGCTATCAAAGTGTAAACCTTGGCGGGCTTACTTGTGATAGTATGGATTACTATAACAGTGAGGCCCATAGCTCTGTGGTTTTCCTACCTAAAGTAGATAGAGAAGAAAAGCAATACATTGCCTTCTTCCATACAGGTGCTTACCAAGAATCGCTTGGTGGTTACGGAGGAATCCAGCACTGCCTAATCCCTGCACCAAAGCACGTACTAGTTACTCGCGACGAAAAAGGCAACTTACATACCGAACTATTTGCTCCAGAGCAAGATAGTGAATCGATGTTGAAAATATTAGGTTACTAATTCATCTCCTATTTTTGTAGTAAAAGGCTATGTTTTCATTTTTCAAAAAGAAGAAACAAAACGAGGACGAAGATTTCGACCATGCTTTGCCTATCACTGCCGATATGCACAACCACCTTCTCCCTAATTTGGACGATGGTGCTAAAACCGTAGAAGAAAGCCTTGAAATGATTCAAGGCTTTGTTGCTATGGGCATCAAAAAAATAGTGATGACCCCTCACATCATGCATAATTTCTACAACAACGGACCAGATACCATTCTGCCAGCGTTAGAACTTATGCGTAGTAAAGTAAAAGAATTGGGCATACCTGTTCATTTGGAAGCGGCGGCAGAGTATTACTTTGATGAAGTTTTTTTTCATAAAGTAAAGAACCGAGAGCCTTTGCTTTCCTTTGGAAACAACCAGTACATTTTATTTGAAACCGCCTTTCCAACAGAACCTATCAATCTGAAAGAAGGAATATCTGCCATTCAAAGTTTGGGATTATTCCCGGTTTTCGCCCATCCTGAAAGATACCAGTATATCCAAAACGACTTTAACAAAGCAAAGTCCATTTTTAGTACTGGTGCCTTATTCCAAATAAATGCCTTGAGCCTAGTGGGGCACTACGGCAAAGCACCGCAAACCATAGCTGAAAAGCTCATCGATTTAGATATGGTTCATTTTATAGGCTCTGATTGCCACAAACCAAAGCAATTAGAAGACCTAGTAAAAGCCCGTAAAACCAAAGCTTATCAGAAAGCATTGGACAGCAACTTATATAACCAGTATGTTTAATGGGAAAACTCCAAAAGTGGCTTACTGATTTTTTAGAAATTAAACGAAGCGATAGCGAAATTCTTTCTATTCAATACTTAAGAGGCATTGCCGCTTGTATGGTGATGTTTTTTCATTTTAATCTAACAAATCAAGCTGAATTTGTAGGAGTACAAAATACAATACATGAAATAGGAAAAAGAGGATATATTGGGGTTGAGATTTTTTTCTGTATATCTGGATTTGTTTTACTGTTTGCATTGATAAAAGCAAAGTATGAAGTAAAAGACTTTGGTAATTTCTTTCTTAGGCGCGTAGTAAGGATAGAACCACCTTATATTATAGCGGTGCTATTAATTGTAGCTTTAAATTTATTAAGGAACTCAACTCAAACTTCTAACAACGTTGATCTATCAATTACCAATATATTAATGCACTTTGGCTACATTAATATGTTCACAGGAAAATGGTTAAGCCCAGTATTTTGGACGTTAGGTATAGAGTTTACTTTCTATATTTTTATTGGCTTATCATTTTCTATGGTAGTAAAAAACTCCCTAACTAGGGCGATTGTGTTTGGCTTGTTTTTCATTTCAACCTTTTTTACCGATTGGCATTTCTTACCCTTCTATTCTGGATATTTCGTATTGGGTATGGTTGCGTGTTTATTTTATCTAAAAATGGTAAGTAGGCCTGAATTTTTCCTTTATACAATTTTATCGGCCATTTTTATATTGTTATCCTTTGATAATGTGATTGTTAATGGTTTTTCAGCAATAAAACTACACGATGATGCAGTTATAAAATTGCTTGTTTCCGCTATTGCTGTGGTACTTTTCTTCCAAAAGCTGAAGTTTAACTTCTTCTTTTACCTATTAGGATTGGTTTCTTATTCTATTTATTTATTGCACACCATAATAGGTACTAGATTCATAATAAGGGCATTAGATTTACCATACCTCTCATTAAAATACATAGTTTTTTATGTACTAGCTTGCATAGTATCAATAGTTGCTAGTATCCTTTATTACAAGTATGTAGAACTTCCAAGCCTTAGATGGGCTAAAAAACTTGCAAAAAGTAAAGCCTAACCTATGCCAAACAACCAAGAAGCCTCAAACTCCAATTTTTTACTTCGCTTTTTAGGACTAAAGCCCAATAGTTCAGAAATTCTTTCCATTCAGTATTTGAGGGGGATAGCTTCGCTTTCAGTAATGCTGTTTCACTTCACATTTGCCCCTGAAAAAATGAATGAGCTAAATGGGATAGGTTACTTTATCTACCTCATTTTCAGTAGAATGTATTTGGGAGTAAATATATTTTTCTGCATTTCTGGGTTTGTGTTGTTATACTCCCTTATCAAGTCTAACTACACCTTATCAGGATTTGGCAACTTCCTTTTGAGAAGAATTACGAGGATAGAACCGCCTTATATGCTATCAGTGCTTATGGTAGTTGCCTTAGCTGCAATTCTTGGCTATTTGGGTAAACCTGTGGATAAGGATATTTCTATTCAGAATATATTCATGCACTTTGGTTACCTTAATACTTTTACAGGTGGCTGGTTATTAGACATTTACTGGACCTTAGCGGTGGAGTTTGTCTTTTATCTTTCCATAGGTTTAGCATTTCCTTTGGTGGTGGGTAAGGCAATCTTTAGGTATATGCTCTTTGGCTTATTCTTAGCTTCAAGTCCTTTTATGCCACACCATTCACTACCGTTTTTTGCACCTTTCTTCGTGATAGGGATGGAAGCTTGCCTTCTTTATACAAAGAAGATTGAGCGGTCTGAGTTTCTAGTGTTTACAGGTATTTCCTTATTTCTTATGATGTGGGTATTTGAAAAAGGAGCATTTTCCTTTTCAATCGAAGGAGTTATTAAGGCATTTCTTACCCTAGCAACAGTATTTTACTTTTTCCAGAAACCAAAGTTTTCAACTTGGTGGTATGTTTTAGGTACTATCTCCTACTCTCTTTATTTGTTGCATACTATCATTGGTTCTGCATTAGTGAAAGTTGCTAAAGACGATGCCTTTACCTCTCCAAAGCGCATTGCAGTGGTTTTGGTAGCCGCTTTTGTTTCTATTGTGGCGAGCTTACTTTACTTCAAGTTTGTTGAAAAACCGAGTATAAGTCTTTCTAAAAAGTTGACTGGGAAATCGTAAATTCGCACTCCCAAAACCACTACCCAATGAAAAAATCGGCTCTGATATTTATCTTCATCACTTTGGTGATTGATTGTATTGGTATTGGCATCATTATCCCTGTTATGGCAGGGTTAGTTAAGGAAATTACTAATCTCGGTACTAGCGAAGCCAGTGCTTACGGGGGTTATTTGGGGGTTACTTATGCTTTAATGCAGTTTATTTTTTCACCTATTATGGGTAACCTAAGCGACCAATACGGTCGCCGACCAGTTCTCTTGCTTTCTTTACTTGGCTTAGGGATAGATTATATTTTCCTTGCCTTTGCACCTTCCCTAATGTGGTTATTTGTAGGCAGGTTAATTGCAGGGATTTCAGGGGCTAGTTTCACAACCGGTATGGCCTATATAGCCGATATAAGCACACCAGAAAAAAGAGCTGCTAACTTTGGTTTGGTAGGTGCCGCCTTTGGTTTGGGCTTTATTTTAGGTCCTATAATTGGAGGTTTTACTGCCGAAATTTTCGATAATTTAAGAGCGCCATTTTTGGTAGCGGCTGGGCTTTCCTTAATTAATTTATTGTTTGGGATATTCTTTTTACCAGAATCGCTATTAGCATCTAATAGAAGGAAGTTTAGCTGGGCAAGGGCAAACCCAATTGGTGCCTTTAAGCAAGTAACAAGATACCCTGGGATAGCTATTTACTTGTTAGCCTTAGGGTTATTATTCTTGGCTGGTAATACGATGCAAAGCACTTGGGGCTTTTTCACTATTGAAAGCTTTAATTGGAATGCAAAGCAAATAGCGGTTTCATTGACTATTGTAGGGATAATGGCAGCTGTAGTACAAGGTGGTTTGGTAAAGTATGCGATAGCCTATTTCGGTCAGTTGAATAGTGTAATTGTGGGGGTAAGTATCCAAATACTTGGGTTTTTGCTCTTCAGTTTTGCGACACAGGAATGGATGATGTATGCCTTTACAGTAGTTTATTGCTTAGGTGGTATTTGCGGTCCTGCCCTTCAGGGACTCATAAGCACAGGCGTACCAGCTAATGAACAAGGGGAAATTCAAGGAACTGTTACTGCGGTGATGAGCTTAACTTCTATCATAAGTCCGCTGATGATGACTCAGATTTTCTCCTACTTCACAGCCAGCAAAACCAGTGGACACTATTTCCCAGGTGCTGCTTTTATGACTGCTGCAGGCGTGGATATAATTATTATCCTGATTTTGATTTATACTGCCCGTAAGAGAAAATTAGCTGCAACTGGCTAATCCAACTTCACACTTTGCACCGATTTACCATAAGGCATTTCGTGTTTTAGGTAGTATAAGGTGCCATTGAAAACACCGCAATTGGTAATATTGAAATTGGCGATTTAAGGTTTCATATATGAAAATTCCCATCCAACAGCGCCCCGCTTCGCGGGGCGCTGTTGGATGGGAAAAACTTAAACTCATCAATTGTTATTCAATCACTATCACCAGATCGTCTTGTTCTACCAAGGTGCCTGCTTTTAGTACGATATCCTTCACCTTGCCTGCCTTATGGGCAGCAATGGTAGTTTCCATTTTCATGGCTTCCACGGTAAATAATGGGGCGTTTATCTTTACTGTATCGCCAACTTTTACATTTAAGGTAGCTAGTTTACCTTGTAATGGAGAACCTATCTCGCCTTCGGCACTGGCTTTTCGGTGTGCTATCTTGGTAACTTTTACGTTTCTATCACGTACTTTTACCTTGCGCATTTGTCCGTTTAGTTCAAAGCCTACCGTACGCATACCGTCTTCATCTACTTCGGTGCTGGTGTTTACCTTTTTAATAATTACGGTTTTACCAGCTGCAATTACTACTTCTATTTCATCGCCATCGTTCATTCCATAGAAAAACTCACGCGATGTAACATTCCAAACTTCTCCAAAGCTTAGGAAGAATTCATAATATTCTTCAAATACCTTAGGGTACATTTTATAGCTTAGGAAATCGGTAAAAGTGGCCTTGCGTGGGAAACGGGCAGCAAACTCTACAAATTCTTTGTCCATTTCAATGGGCTTAAGCCTATCGTTTGGCAGACCAGTATAAGGCTTTTCGTCTTTCAGAACAATTTTGGAAAGTTCAGGATTAAAACCACCTGGGGTCTGACCTAAATCTCCTCGCAACATCCCCTTAACCGATTCTGGGAACGATAGGGTTTGCCCCTTTTCGAAAATATCTGCCTCGGTAAGATTATTGCTGGTCATAAATAGGGCTAAATCGCCTACTATTTTTGAGCTTGGAGTTACTTTTACAATATCACCTAATAGTCTATTGGCAACGATATAGTTCTTCTTGATGGTTTCAAACTTATCTAATAGCCCAAGCGATTTCGCTTGAGGACGCAAGTTACTATACTGACCACCAGGTATTTGGTGTTCGTACACTTCGGCAGTGCTAGCTTTAAGACCGCTTTCAAATGGAGAATAAATCTCACGCAGTTCTTCCCAATAGTTACTAAGGGCATTTAATCCACTTAGGTTATAATCGCCCACCTTCGGGTTGCCATTTAAGGAGGCTACCAAGGAATTAAAATTAGGCTGCGAGGTAAGTCCGCTCAATCCACCTAATGCCACATCCACAACATCTACCCCAGCCTCAATAGCCTTCAAATAGGTAGTATTCTGAATTCCAGCTGTATCGTGGGTATGCAAGTGAATTGGAATGGTAATGTGCTTTTTCAATTCCCCAATGAGCATTTCTGCAGCATAAGGTTTCAGCAAACCAGCCATATCTTTAATGGCAAGCATATGCGCACCAGCATCTTCTAACTGCTTGGCAAGGGTTACATAATATGAAAGAGTGTACTTGCGCTCATTCGGATTTTGTAAGTCGTTCGTGTAACAAATAGCTGCTTGGGCTATACTTTTGGTACGTTCCCTAACCGCCTTTATACTAGGCTTTAATTGTTCTACCCAGTTTAAGGAATCGAAAATACGGAATACATCTATCCCATTTTCAGCCGATTTTTCAATAAAAGCCTCAATCAAATTATTAGGATACGAGGTATAACCTACCGCATTGCTACCTCTGAAAAGCATTTGCAGCAATACATTAGGCACTGCTGCTCTTATTTTTTGCAAACGTTGCCAAGGGTCTTCGTGCAAAAAACGTAAGGCAACATCAAAGGTGGCACCACCCCAAACTTCCATACTGAAAAGGTTAGGAGCGAAGTGCGCCATTGCCCTAGCTGGCTCCAACATATCGTGCGTACGAACCCTAGTTGCCAATAACGATTGGTGCGCATCACGCAAAGTAGTATCGGTAAAAAGGACTTGGTTATTGGCCTTAATCCAATTCATTAAACCGTTGGTACCGTGCTGTTCTAAAATTTGCTTAGTACCAATTGGTGGTTCAACCAATGCAACGAAAGGCATTTTTGGCGTTATAAAAGTAGGTGCTGGAATTACCTGTGGCACATCAGGATTTCCGTTAACCGATACATCGCCTAGGAAGCGGAGTAAGCGGGTAGCTCTATCTTGTTTGGCAGGAATTTTTAGAAGGTCAGGGTTTTCGTCAATGAATCGAACGGTACATTTACCTGCTAGGAAATCGGGGTGACCAATTACATTCTCTAGGAAACCGATATTGGTCTTCACTCCCCTCACCCTGAACTCACGTAAAGCACGCATTAATCGTAAAGTGGTACCGTATAGCGTTCTGCCACTGGCACTTACCTTTACTAACATACTATCAAAGAAAGGACTAATTTTTACCCCTGGGTAAGAACTTCCCTCATCTAATCTGATACCGAAACCAGCGGCGTTTCTGTAGGCGATGATAGTACCAAAATCTGGCTTGAAACCATTTTCAGGGTCTTCCGTGGTGATACGACATTGAATAGCCCAACCTAATACCTTAACCGATTCCTGATTAGGAATATTCACGAATGGGTCAGATAGTGGGTAACCTTGTGCTACTAATATTTGGGTACGTACAATATCTACCTGAGTAATTTCCTCGGTAATGGTATGTTCTACCTGAATACGAGGATTTACTTCAATGAAGTAGATATTTTCCTCAGCATCAACTAGAAATTCTACTGTTCCTGCATTGTTATAATTAACCTCTTTAGCGATTCGTAAAGCGTATTCATACAACTTTGCCTTAGCCTCATCTGATAACGATGGTGCAGGTGCTACTTCAATTACCTTTTGAAAACGACGTTGTACTGAACAATCACGCTCATATAAGTGGACTATATTGCCATAGTTATCCGCCAAAATCTGCACTTCAATGTGCTTCGGATTTTGGATATATTTTTCAATGAATACCGTATCATCGCCAAAAGCCTTTGCTGCCTCGTTCTTTGCTTCGCCAAAGGCTTTCACCAATTGGTCTTCACTTAAAACGGCACGCATCCCTCTTCCACCACCACCTGCTGCAGCTTTAATGAGGACAGGAAATCCTATTCTTTTAGCTTCTGAAAGCGCATCTTCAGCAGTAATTAAATCAATCTGACTATCCTCAATAACAGGAACTTGTGCCCTACGAGCTACAATTTTAGCACGCACTTTATCACCTAGAGCCTCCATTACTTCCGGACGTGGCCCAACGAAAATGATACCCTCTTGGTCGCATCGTCTGGCTAATTCCACATTTTCAGATAGGAAACCATAACCAGGGTGAATAGCATCTATACCCTCACGTTTACATAAGGAGATAATGCCTTCAATATCCAAATAAGGCTTTAACGGCTCATCGGTCGCTCCAATTTGGTAGGCCTCATCTGCTTTGTATCGATGTAACGAGTAACGGTCTTCGTGGGTGTACATACCCACTGTGGTTAGTTTAAGTTCAGCACCTGCCCGCATAATGCGTATGGCAATTTCACCACGGTTGGCAACCAGTAGTTTCTCCAGCTTTTTGCGTTGGAAAGTCATAAGAATAGGTAGTAAATAGGCGTAAAAAGAAGACTATTTAGGTTGGTGTATTCTTAAGTTGTTGCAAACAGAAACCTCTGAAGGTGCCTGAAAAATGAGGTTGGTGGTTGTTGTTGAATGCGCAAACCAACACTTAAAAAGAGTTAGGTAATGCAACTTAATCATTAATGCACTTGGATAGCTATTAAGTAATCGTGAATTTTAGGGCATTATGAATAAAGTGAGTAATGACGCACTTGGAAGACATACGATTGAAACCTTCCAAAACGCTGAAAAGAAGCCATTTGTGGTAGTTTTAGATAATGTTCGCAGTGCTCAAAACGTAGGTTCAGTATTTAGAACGGCCGATAGCTTCGCTGCTGAAAAGCTATTTTTGTGCGGTATCACTGCCCAACCTCCACAACGAGAAATCAGCAAAACAGCTTTGGGGGCAGAACTAAGTATGGCTTGGGAATACTATCCCGAAACCCTTGACTTGGTTAAAAAACTAAAGGAGGAGGGTTATATTATAGCCGTTATTGAGCAGGTAGAAAGCAGTATCGATTTAACTCAATTTACACCTGAAAAAGGCAAAAAATACGCGCTAATTTTTGGTAACGAAGTAGAAGGCGTACAAGCAGAAGTAGTCGCTGCAGCCGATTTAGCTATCGAAATATCACAGTTCGGAACCAAGCACAGTTTGAATATTGCGGTAACGGCAGGGATAGTTTGCTGGAAGGTGGGGAGTTGGTAAAAAGGGAAGCCAAAAACCACAAACAAAGTCATATTTAACCCCAAATTATAACTTTGTTTGCCTTTACTCAAAACTAGCCACTAGCTTCACATTTAGGAAACGGGCACTTAAAGTATTCGGTATGGCGTACTGATTGCTGTTTAAATCGGCTATCCATTGGTAGCTGATGGTATTGCTTACACCTAGCACATTGAGCACTTCTACCCCTAACCAAATTTGGTCAAAGGTGCGATCGAACCAAGTTTCTTGGTCGTTTAGCTTAATTACTTTATTCACGCCAATATCTAACCTGCGGTAAGGTGGTGCCGTGAAGGCAGAACGAGCATTTCTATTATTAGGTGGAGAAAATGGCAATCCAGTGCCTACAATCATATTCAGATATGCCCTTACACTTGGGTTGCCAGGTAAGTTATCTTGGAAGAAGGTACTGAAAGTTAAACGTTGGTCGGTCGGGCGACGATAATAACCTCTGGTATCGTCCAATAAATCTTCTTTAGTACTTAATACCCCTAGTGAGAACCAACTTTCAGCTCCTTTAATAAACTCGCCACTAAATCGGAACTCCGTTCCCCAAGCCCACGCTTTGGCTAAGTTGTTAGCAAAATAACGGATACGTACGTTTTCAATATCGTAGGCAATCACGTTTTCAATTTGCTTGTAATAGCATTCGCAGGTGAGCTTAAAGCTTCTATCCCATATTTTTATGGCTATATCGGCGCCGGAAATAAGGTGGATGCTGCGTTGTGCTCTAATATTTCTATTCAAGTTGCCTTGTCTATCACGCATTTCCCTGTAAAAGGCTTGCTGCTGGTACACGCCTGCTGCTAACCTATAAGTAGTTCTGCGTAAACTATCAGCCCTGTAAGCAAACTGTATTCTTGGGCTTACTAAGAACTGCTTATTTAAACTCCAATAATTAAACCTCGCTCCGTAAGTAATGGTATGGCGTTGCGTTGGGGTGTAAACGTGTTGCACATATCCCTGAAACCTTTCGGAACTAAGCCTATTGCTACTTTCTAATAGCGGACCTTCAGTTACATAATCGGCACTATCAGTAAAGTTGTATTCGTATAGTCTATCAGTAAGGCTTTCAGTGCTTACGGTTACGCCAAATTCTACTCGATTATTGGCATCAATATCCCAATAGTTGCGGTTGAGCATACTGTAAATTTGGGCCTTTAAACTATTTCTGCCATAGTTATAAAAGGTTCCAATAGCGCGCAAGGCAATACATTCATTGAAATTATTTCTGGAAGGGTCGCTTTGAACATCGCAGAGACGGTCACCACCTTCAACATCAATATATTCTCGTTCTTGGGTATAAACCTGACTAAAGGTAAAATCTGACCGAAGCTTATTATTAAAGGTATGGCTTAGTTTCAATCCATTTTGCCAAGTATCGTAATACATGGTTTCTTCACCTATATACCCAACCTCAAAACGCAATTTGCTATTGAGTGTACCAAATTCTGTTTCCTGACTTTCAGGTCGGAGTAAATACCTATTTCTGGCATAACTGGCTAAGAAGCCAATGGTAGTTTTGCTATCTCGTTTCTTTTGAGCCTCAGTAGTTAGATCATAGGTAACATAGGTTTGCGCATCGAAAAAACGAGGGAAATACTGCCCCTTCACATCTAAACCAAGAAACAAGTATTGAGCGGTTTTCTGCCTTACCCCAGCTACAAATGAAAGCTTACCGTTTTTACTTACCCCTTCAACTGAAAAGGCTTGGTAAAGTAAACTTGCGGTTGCATTGCCTGCCCATTTAGTAGGTGTTTTATATTCAATATTCAACACCGATGAAAGCTTATCGCCATAACGTGGCTGAAAACCACCGCTACTAAACTCTACATTTTTAACTAAATCGGTATTTACAAAGCTTAACCCTTCCTGCTGTCCCGATCCTACCAACTGAGGACGGTAAATTTCTATATCGTTTACATAAACTAAGTTCTCATCGAAACTCCCACCACGTACAGAATAGGCACTACTTAGTTCATTATTGCTTACCACCCCAGGCAAGGTTTTAAAGATTGCGTTAAAGTCGCCAAAAGGACTTGGCAGAACTTTAGCATCTTTAGGATTCAAGGTAATGGTACTTATTTTATCTCTGTTTCTATCTTCCTTAATTACAGCTCCATCAAATTCCTTAGATTCAGAAACTAAGTAAGGAGATAGTTCTTTTACTTCTCTCGGTTTTAGCTGAATAGGAAATCGTTGAATGGCGTAGCCTAAAGCCCTAAATTCAAGAATAAGCGCAGTATCCGAAGGCAATTTTATTTGAAACTCCCCTACACTACTCGCTTGCACAATAGTATTAGTCCTTATTTCTTGGATAGAAACATAGGGTACTACCTCACCTTCGGTATTATAGATTTTGCCTTTAACAATACCTTTTGCCTTTTGTGCGGTACACACAGAAGGGACTGCCATACCTAAAACGATAAGGCAAAAACAAACAAAAAGGTATCGGTTAAACTGCACTGATTACTGTAACGATTTTAGTTGCTCAATGGTATGCACAGGGTTTTCTGAAGAGAAAACAAAGTTTCCTGCTACCAATACATCGGCACCTGCTTCTAATAATTCAGCTGCGTTATCCATATTAACACCGCCATCTACTTCAATTAGCGGATTATAAGGCGTTTCATGAATCATAAGGCGCAACTGACGTAGCTTTTTATAGGTTTGCTGGATTAGCTTTTGTCCGCCAAAACCTGGGTTTACACTCATTACAATAATCAGGTCCACAACATCAAGCACATTTTCAATGGCTGAAATCGGGGTATGAGGATTGATAGCTACCCCTGCTTTACAACCTAACTCCCTTATTCTTTGTAAGCTACGGTGTAAATGAGTACAAGCTTCTGCATGAACAGTTAAGTAAGTGGCACCAGCCTTGGCAAAATCTTCAAGGTAACGGTCAGGATCCACTATCATTAAGTGCACATCCAAAGGCTTTTGGCTATGCTTATGCATCATGGCCACTGTACCGGGACCAAAGGTGATATTTGGCACAAACAAACCATCCATTACATCAACATGAAGCCAATCGGCCTCGCTGTTGTTCAGCATTTCAATAGTTTGCTGAAAGTTTCCAAAATCAGATGCCAATAAAGACGGCGCTATCAGGTGCTTAGACATAGTGCAAAACTAATCTTTTTCAACCACCTAATGCCATTAAATAAAGAACAAATAGGCTAACCAAATACCTGCTATTACCCCTACCAGATCTACAATCAAACCTACGCCTGCACTATAACGGGTTCTTTTTACTTGAACACTGCCATAGTAAACCGCTAATACATAGAAGGTTGTTTCTGTACTGCCTTGTATAATACAAGCAGTTCTACCAGCAAAACTATCGGCCCCTAAATTTTGCATTGTTTCAAGCATAAGACCTCTTGCACCACTACCGCTAAAGGGCTTTAATAAACCAGTGGGTAAGGCAGGGATAAATTGGATATCGCCACCTACAACCTCCACTACATAAGTAATCCCTTGTAGAATATAATCTAATGCTCCCGATGCTCTAAATACACCAATAGCTACTAGCATGGCAATCAAATAAGGAATTATGCGCACTGCAGTGGTAAATCCTTCTTTGGCTCCATCTATAAAGGCATCGTAAACGCTTATTTTTGAGAGCATTGCCTTAATCATAAACACTAGTAAAAATCCAAAAATCACTATTGAACCTGCCACTCTGGTTATGCTTTCAACAACTGATTGTTCCATTTGACTAAATGCCGTTGCCAACCAAACCAACAAACCAATAAATACAGAAAGCGTACCAATAACAGGAAAGCTTAACAGATTTAGTCTTTGCTTTAAACCAACGAGTATCATAGCTGTAAAGGCAGAAATAAAAGTTCCTAAAATAGAAGGTATCAATATATCTGCTGGGTTTGCGGCACCTGCTTGTAACCTATAAGCCATTATACTCACAGGTAACAAAGTAAGTCCTGCTGTATTTATAGCTGTGAACATGATCATTGCATTGGAAGCTATATCATGATTCGGGTTAATTTCCTGTAACTCCTTCATAGCCTTTAAACCAATAGGCGTAGCTGCATTATCTAACCCTAACATATTGGCGGAAAAATTCATCAGTATAGTACCAAAGGCAGGATGGTCTTGCGGCACTTCAGGAAATAACTTACTAAAAAAAGGAGCCGTTATTCTGGTTAGGAAGTTAATCATACCGCCCGCTTCGCCAATTTTCATAATGCCGAGCCAAAAGGTCATTAACCCTGCTGTATTTAAACTTAACTCAAAACCGGTTTTGCTCATATCGAACAAGGCCGTTTGCATTGCTGGCAAAATGGTACTATCGCCTAAAAACACCCATTTTATAAGTGCCACAGCAATCGCAATAAAAAACAGAGCTAACCAAAGATAATTTAAAAGCATTTCAAATTGACCATTTAAGAATGCCAAATTAGCTTTAAACTATATTTATTAGGCATAGTATCTAAAAATCTTATTTACCTACTGTATATTGAAAGCTCAATTACACCTTTGCTTAACTTAAGCCTTACTATGCGCTTATTTATATATCAATGCATTCTATTGGTTACACTGCTCTCAAATGCGGTTGCCATTGCAAAAACCAACACTTTTAGTGGTTTAGGTGCTGCCATTAATACCCCAGAAAAGGAAATATATCCAGTAGTAAATGGCAATACCGATCTTATTCTCTTTAGTAGGATATACAATAGAAATGGGGAAGTTTATACTGACCTACTTCTTTCAAGGAAAAATATACAGTGGCAAGCCCCAATTGTAATTCCCATCCCTGCTACCATCAAAGGATTTAAAGGCTGCACTTACCTCAGTGAGAATGGTACCACCTTACTTTTCTTTACGGAAAACGCAGGAGTTCGGGAACTTTACCAAGCAACACTTTCTAATAACACGCTTACCAATATAGAAAAGTTCGATTCCAGAATTAATAGTAAGCTAGGCGAAGGAGCTTGGCTTTCTGCTAATGGCAATGTGCTATATTTTTCTGCTGCTAAAGATTTTAGCAAAGGAGGTACCGATATCTACAAGATTGAAAAAGCTAAAAATGGTAAATGGCGAAATGCAACTGAACTATCTGAACGTATCAATACTCAAGCAGATGAACAACACCCAATATTAATAAGTGATAAGCTTCTCTTCTTTACAAGAACTGAAAACAGCCAATCAGGCATTTATTTAAGCCATACTTTCGATGAATATAGAACAAAAGCAAAACCGGTATTATTTCCTGAAGCAAACGGACTTAAACTACTCATAATCAAACCGAATAACACATTAAGAAACGCTATTATTTGCGCCGAGGATGCCTTAGGAAATACTGATATATATGAGTCAACCTTAACCGACGAACAACTTTCTACTAGCAATGCCCTAATTACAGGACACGTGCTCTTAGGTGAAAAAATGAAGGCAATCAACGCCAATGTTTCTGCTTGTGGTAATACAAAGGTATTTAAAAGTGCTAAAGAGAAAGGTGCATTTGTAATTAACGCAACGCCAGGACAAACAGAAAGATATGTAGTAGAAGCAGAAGGCTATGAAAAGGTTTCCTTTACCTTAAACATCCCTTATAATGTAGATTTTCAGGAGTATTACGTACAGGTACTAGTAGATAAAATTAACCTATATGGATCAGACATTGGGCAAAGTGGCACAGTTAAAATTCTAGACCTTAATAAGGCAAATATGGAGAATGTATCGGTTGCTACGGCAAGCTCTAAGCTTTTTGAAACAGATGCAGAGCGATACGAAAACCTTGAAGATGCTATCTATCAACTAGATAGTAACAAAAGAAAGTCTGCAGCCAATAATCTATTCTTTGAAAGTCCTTTAATGGTAAGTAATGAAGCTAAATCTGGCGTATTGAATCAGTTTAGCAATTGCTATTACGACTTAAAGAACTTAAACAACACTGTTTGCGGTGGTAAAGAGGTACAGTTCAATGAATTAACCGAACCAGGTTTACCAAATTCAGGATTGCTTTCAGAAACCAGGTTGCTAAAGCCTGCATTTAAATTATCCTTTGCTCCAAATAGTTCTGAAATCAATCCAGCCCAACAAACCATTATTACCGATTTAGCAAAGCAATGTTTAGCAAAACCTGAAAATCGTTTAGTAATTTTAGTATTTAGCAAGCCAGATGCTAAAATTACTAAAGAACTACTTAGTAAAAGAGTTCAAGAATTACTAAATCTACTGAAAATCAACCAGTTACAATTTAGTAAAGTATGCTTTGCTAATACTAAAGATATTAGCTTTACTAAAATTACTAAAAATACCTCTACTAAAGATCAGGCAGATACCTTTGAAATAAGACTAGTTACCTTTAGGGAGTAAATGGGTATTGGTTATTAGTTCCTGGTAAAAATTTATGGGTAATTGCTGCAGGATAGGCCTTAAAAGTGGCTTATGTCCTCTTCCATTGGGTATTCTAGTCTTCCCTGATAGATTTATAATCCTTGGAATGCCTTTACAGCAGCCGTAGAGCGTCTACAAGGCATTTGTAATTGCCTTGCTAAATGGTTAAGAAACTTCGTTTGTAGTGCCTACAAAGCTTGTATTTGCGCTAATACACGAAATAACCTTTCTCTAGTCCCTGTAGAGTGGTTTAGATTAGATTTTTTACTGTATAAACCTTGTATATCACTCTTTATTGGCCAAGTAATTCTGGTTCTTCCTTTAACCTTCATCAGGCATTTAACGAATCGGTAACTGTTCTTGTAACCTCCTGATTTACAAAATGTAAGTTTTACTTAATAATTACACTAAATAAAATTTATTTGTTAACTCATTGAAAATAAACAATTTATACATACTATGGCTAACTAAATACAGGGTTTAGTACTTTAGTTAGCACTTTTTCATTGCTTTTTAGGAATAAATACCAATACATTAGCGTTAGTAAAGTACAACCAAGAGCCAATGATCTAGCTAAATCGCTGAAATTTTCAGCTAAAATTGCTCGCTGAACGTGGATTAAAATTACTTCAATTGGGTTCCTGAAATCAGGTATTTCACTTCAAGTAAATCCATTTTTTTATTAAGTACCTTACTATGAGCAAATAAGCCATTGCTAAATAAAGTTAAGGTTTTTTAAAGTGTACTTAAATAACTGTATGTAAGTTACTTAATATTTAACTATCAATCCTGACGAAAATCTTGACACTAAGAAGACCTTTACTTGAAGTTCAATGAAATACTAAATAGGTAATGTTTTCATTTTTAATTAGTTGGAGATTAAATTTTACCTAAAATATTTACTTTAAGCTGAACTTAATTATGTCCAAATTCTAATATTAAATTGGACATATAGCCGAAACATGTTCAGTTTTCCTCATTCTTAGTTTATCTAGTTAGCAGCAGGTCCTAACTTTCAGCTTTGATTTTTTGACTTAGTATTCCGCTAAAATTTTCGGCACTTCCCTACTCTTTTGTACTTTGCAGGCAAACACCAAACTTGTATGCCTGAACTAATCATAGTAACTCCTGAAAAGCAACCTGGCGTTGCAACCATTCAGCTAAACCGTCCTAAAGAACTAAACGCACTAAACCTGCAATTGATGGGTGAGTTGCGCGATGCATTAGTAGAATTAGATGCTAATACTAATGTGCGTTGTATTGTAATTCACGGCAACCAACGTGCCTTTGCGGCAGGTGCTGATATCAAACAGATGGCTGATAAAACCGCTATCGACATGCTGATGATTGATCAGTTTAGCACTTGGGATAGAATTAGAAAAACCCGCAAGCCAATTATTGCAGCAGTTTCTGGATTTGCTTTAGGTGGTGGTTGCGAGTTAGCAATGACCTGCGATATGATTATTGCTAGTGAAAGCGCACAGTTTGGTCAGCCTGAAATTAAGATTGGGGTTATGCCTGGGGCAGGCGGTACCCAACGTTTAACTCGTGCCATAGGCAAGGCTAAAGCGATGGAAATGGTACTCACTGGTAAGTTTATTTCTGCAGTTGAGGCAGAGCGTTACGGCCTTGTAAACCGTGTTGTTGCCGATGAAATTTATCTGGACGAGGCTATGAAATTGGCAGCCACTATTGCCACAATGAGTCCTGTAGCGGTAATGCTGGCTAAGGAATCGGTTAATAGAACTTATGAAACTTTCCTTGATGAAGGTCTGCATTTTGAAAGAAAGAACTTCTATTTAACCTTTGCTTCTGAAGACCAAAAAGAAGGCATGGCTGCCTTTGTTGAAAAAAGAGCTCCTGTGTTTACAGGAAAATAAATACTAACACTATTACCTATATATAATGAGTACCTTCATAGAAGAATTACGCTGGCGTGGAATGCTAAACGATGCTATGCCAGGCAGCGAAGAGAAGCTAAATACGAGCATGCAAAGTGCTTATATTGGCTTTGATCCTACTGCAAAATCGTTGCACATTGGTAACCTTGCCACCATTATGTTGCTTGTTTATTGGCAACGCGATGGTCATAAGCCGTATGCCCTAGTAGGAGGAGCAACTGGTATGGTGGGCGACCCAACTGGCAAAGCAGCCGAGCGTAAATTATTAGATGAAGAAACCCTTGCCCAAAATGTAGCGGGCATTAGAAAGCAACTAGCCCATTTCTTAGATTTTGATGGCGGTGCTAATAGTGCTGAATTAGTAAACAACTTAGATTGGTTCAAAGGTTGGGGCTACCTAGATTTCTTAAGGGAGGTAGGCAAACACTTTTCAATCAATTATATGATTGCTAAGGATAGCGTAAAAAACCGTCTAGAAACGGGTATGAGCTATACCGAATTCAGCTACCAGCTTTTGCAGGCTTATGATTTTTACCACCTTTGGAAGAACAACGGCATCAATTTTCAGATGGGTGCCAGCGACCAATGGGGTAATATCACGGGTGGCACGGAGCTTATACGCCGTATGGCAAGTGGCGAAGCCTACGCCATTACCGGTAATCTTTTATTGAAAGCTGATGGTACCAAGTTTGGCAAGAGTGAAAGTGGTAATGTTTGGTTAGACCCAGAGTTAACCTCGCCGTATAAGTTTTATCAGTTCCTTTTGAATTGTGCCGATGAAGAAGCCTTTAAAATGGTGCGTATTTTCTGTGTACGCCCACACGAGGAAATAGAAGAATTAGAGGCAAAGCATATTGCAGAACCGCACCTACGCATTTTACAAAAAGCAGTTGCAGAAGATTTAACCTTGCGCGTTCACGGTGCTGAGGAATTGAAGCGTGCCCAACAAGCTACAGATATTCTATTCGGAAAAGACAGTACCGAGGCAATTAAGGCTTTAGACGAAAAACTATTGCTTCAAGCTTTTGAAGGGGTGCCTGCTAAAACTTTACTAATGTCTGATTTGGACCAGGATTTAGTAACCTTATTAGGAGCAACTACCGAAGGCATTGTTTTCCCAAGTAAAGGTGAAGCACGCAAAGGAATTCAGGCAGGTAGTATCACCATCAATGGAGAAAAAGCTACTTCTATTGAAGCTAAAGCAGCCGATTTTGGATTGTTGCAAGAAAAGTACCTATTGATTAGAAAAGGAAAGAAAAACTATATCCTCCTTACTTTCGAGAATTAGTGAACCAATAACCCAATTCCGATTCAGATTCTAACTGTTCCTCCAATTCATCTGGAATGGCTGGGAAAAAGTCTAAGCCGGTTTGGCGTTCCACCTCATCAATAGTTAAGAAATAAGGCTCCAAATTTTTACCGCTGGCTTGCTGGTCTAAGATAAAGGCCGCTGCATGCCAGCGGTTCTTTTTGTAAGTAAGGGCTACTTTATAATAGCTGTTGGGAACCCACACTTGGTTTATGCCTATGGTATTGTTCGGTTTTTCTTTCAATAGAGGACCTGTAACTATATACAAACTACCATCTCGCTTTGCCCATCCTCTGAAACGACTTTCTAGGCGTTCCCAAATACCCGCATTGAAGCTATGCTTTTGAGGCGATACATTGCTCATTAAAAAGCTTGCTTGCATAGCCTTTGCATTCCATTTCACATCAGCAGCCGGGACTAAATGCCCACGATCGTAACCACTACCCTTATAATCTCTTAAAGAAGCACTGCCAGTGCTCACTTCAACATCTTCATCAAAATCGAAATTATCACGGTCTAGCGTGCCTTTTAACTCATCTGATGTTAGGTGGTAAGCAACCCACCAAGCTTGTTCTGCCGCTTCGTTATAAGCTAGTGTAAAGCCTGTTTTGGTAATAATTTCAGCAGTAGTAGGCGTTTCAGGATAAAACCAATCGGAGGTTGTTGCCCATTCCGGTAGGTTTCCACTGTAGCTCTTGCTTACAGTTTCTCTTTGAGAATTGCTAACTTCCTTTAACTCATTAAATTCTTGTTTGAGCGTATTACTCCCCTGCTCTACTTGTTCAGCTATGGTGATGGATGTAGATTGGACTGTGCCTTTTCCTTTATTGTAATACCAAGCAATAGCGACAAAAACGACCACCACTATCACCCACGTGAACTTCCCTAAAAAGCTCCTACCACCTCGAGACTTAGAAGCCGAAGGCCTATGATTAGCTGAGCCGCCTCGGCTTTTATTAAAGGCGGATGCATCGGCATTATAGCGGTTTTGAAAAGAATCTTTGGCCATTTGGAAGACTTAACAATGGGTAATTTTAGGTTTTCTGTTTCTTTTTCTTGGCAGCTGGAAACAGGATATTATTCAAAATAAGTCTGTAACCTGGGCTATTTGGGTGTAAGTTAAGATCGGTTGGTTCTTCGCCAACCCTATGCTCATAATCTTCTGGATCGTGACCGCCATAAAAGGTAAAAAAGCCCTTGCCTTGCGTACCGTGAATATAACGTGCTTCTTGAATGCTACGGGTTTCACCCATTATAATGACATCAGACTTTACTAATCGTTGCTTAAACGCAGTAGTTTGCCCCATAAACCCTCGAATAATGGTTTCATGGTTTTGGGTAAGCATAGATGGAATAGGATCGTACTTGGCAGAAAACTGAAACAGATTAAAAAAATCGGTTTTTTCATCTAGACCCTTACGTTCATTTTGTTGGTTATCTATATCTGAGAACTCATAGATATAAGGGTCCATAACCAACTTAAAATTCTTGAAAGCAAAGGTGGAACTATAGTTTAGTTTGCGTTGAGCGTTAGGGTCTGCTGGATCGCCGTCAAACATATCCTGACAAATATCTAAACCTTCAGCAGCCAATGCTATATCATAACTATCAGTTGCTGAACACATTGCAAATAAGAAACCGCCGCTATTTACATAATCTCTTATCTTTTTAGCAACCCCCAACTTCATTTGACTCACTTTACTGTAGCCAAATTTTCTTGCAATGGTTTGGTATTCAAGAACTTGGTCTTTATACCAAGGTGCATTTCTATAACTTGCCCAGAATTTACCATACTGCCCAGTGAAATCTTCATGGTGCAAGTGTAACCAATCGTATTTAGGAAGCACATCAGATAGTAATTCCTCGTCAAAAACAACATCGTAAGGTATTTCTGCATAGGTCATAACCATAGTAACAGCATCGTCCCAAGGTTGCTTTGTTTTGGGCGAGTAAACAGCAACTTTTGGCGCCTTTTCCAGCTTCATTACGTCCATATTTGCTTCAGGATTAGCAATTTCTGCTAAAATTGCACCTGCTTGGGCATCTGAAATAACTTGAAAGCTTACTCCCCTAACCGATAGCTCATTTTCTACCGTAGGGTTGTATTTTAACATAAAAGAACCACCCCTATAATTGAGTAGCCAATCTAGTTCTATATCCTGCTTAAGCGTAAAATAGGCAATCCCATAGGCCTTTAAATGGTTTTTCTGGGCTTCATCCATAGGGATAAGCAGGTAGTTTGCCATAGCCATTGAAAGGCTAACAAACCATACCATTACAAAAACGATGAGTTTCTTCATTACTAATATTTGAATGCTTTTAGGAGTAAACGTATTATCGCTTTCCTAATTGCCGAAAGGCTTTAAGTAGTAATTCAATATCTGCAGTTACGTTGTAGTCTGAAGCATACAACCGATTAATTCTTTCTATTGTTGGCAAATTGGCATTGGTAAATCTATCGTCAGGATATAATGCTCCTGCCTTCGAATGCTTATGCTTAATTTTCGCAATAGGATTTAAAGATACCCAAGTTTTGCTGCCAAACAACACTTGCAAGGCTAATACAGGAAGTTTTAGAGGCTTTGCTGTTGCCCACATAAGCATTGGTGAAAGTGGCAAAACGAGCAATGCAATCAGAAAATCCGCCAATCGCTTGATGCGTCTATATTCTGGTCGGAACATTTGGTATTCACGAGGGGCTGAATAAACATCGCCATTGCTGCTTTTAGATTGAGAGCCAATAACATAGTTACTACCTGGCACTACTGTTCTTATCCTTATCTGGTACCTGCTGGCAATTCTAATGCAATCAATTGCTTGTTTATTGGTATATCCATCTGCACAAACCACCAGTTCAGAAAGCTGATAGTGCCTCAAAAAATCAGGCAACTGGGCAATGGAACCCAAACATTCAGCTTCTTGTTGAGCTTCGCCTTCTTCTGAAATAAAACCTATATAACTGGCGTGTAGTTCATTAGCAGCAATTAACTGCTTTACTCGTTTTACTTCTGAGCTATTGCCTGCAATGGCATACCTGAAACCTGGTTTTGCTCCTAAATTCAGGTTTTTATGTTTGATAAAATGCAATAACAGTCGCCAAGAAAACATACTGCCTATCGCCCAAATACTACCTAATAAAATAAGTGCTTTAGAAAAGCGATAATCGTCCAGAAAGTTGGTGATGCCTGCTATTATAAAGGTCCCGATTACAATGCCTTGGACCAAGGAAACTGGCTTTACTGGTTTATCATAACCACCTGCATAATAAACCGATACCAACCAAGTTGCGATATAACTTGGCACTACCAACTGCATAAAATCAGGCGGATAGTAATCAGGAACACCTTTATGGTTGTTTTCCCAATACACTTTTAGGATATACATACCCCCGAAAATGAGGCTGCCATCTAACAATGCTGGAAATATGTTCTTTGCTATCCTAGAGCCTACCGCAAGGGCTGCCCTTAAATAAATAGCAAACTGAATAACCGATTGTAATAATCCAGCATAAGACGATGAAAAATGCTTTTGGGCAAAAATTACCATAGCTTGGTAAAATACCCGCACATAATTCAATGAACCTCTTTTGGTGCTTTCGCCTTTGTAATGGATTATAGTGGTGCCTGCATAATACTGATTACCGTAGCCTGCCTTCAAAATGCGGTAACTCAAATCAATATCTTCGCCATACATAAAGAAGGTTTCATCTAACAAACCTGCTTTATCTAGTGCTTCTTTACGCATAAGCATAAATGCACCTGAAAGTATTTCTATGGCATTGGTTTCATTAGAAGGCAGGTGACCTAAATAATACCTTGCAAATAACTTCGATTTCGGGAAGAAAGCGGTGAAGCCAAATATCTTAAAAAAGGCTACTATTGGGGTTGGCAAACCTCGTTTGCTTTCTGGCAGGTAATTCCCTCCCCCATCAATCATTTTCACACCTAGACCTCCAGTTTGTGGATGGGCATCCATAAAGGCAAGGCATTGGGTAAAGGTATCTTCTGCTACTAAAGTATCAGGATTTAGTAAGAGAATATACATACCACTAGCTTGTCTAATGGCCTGATTATTAGCCTTACTAAATCCTGTGTTTTCGGTATTGGCAATTAAAATTGCTTCAGGAAACCGTTCACGCACCATTTCAGCAGAACCATCGGTAGAGTTATTATCTACCACAAAAACTTCTGCATCTATACTTTCAATGGCTTTAAAGGTAGCGTAAAGTGTCTGCTCTAAGAATGGCAGAACATTATAGCTAACAATAACTATTGAAAGTGCTTTCAAACGGGCTTTAAGGTAAAAGGTTGATCCTTATGCCTATCGGCGGGCTTTTGGTAAACTTGGCATTTTGCCTTGCATACCACTCATTTGCTTCATAACCTTACGCATATCTTCAAACTGCTTCATCAGGTTGTTTACCTGAACAAGGGTAGTACCACTACCCGCTGCAATACGCTTTCTGCGGCTTGGGTTAATCAAATCTGGGTTGCCACGTTCGTGTGGGGTCATTGACTTGATAATGGCTTCAATAGGCTTGAAGGCGTTATCATCAATCTCAACATCCTTTAGCATTTTACCAGCGCCTGGAATCATGCCGACTAAGTCTTTCAGATTTCCCATCTTCTTTACCTGCTCTAGCTGGCTTAAGAAGTCGTTAAAATCGAACTTATTCTGACGTATTTTCTTGGTAAGTCGCTTGCTCTCCTCTTCATCAAAAGCCTGTTGGGCTCTTTCTACAAGGGAAATAACATCGCCCATGCCTAGAATACGTTGTGCCATCCTATCAGGATAGAACAAGTCTAGGGCCTCTGGCTTTTCACCCGTACCAATATATTTAATAGGCTTATTTACTTCCGAACGGATAGATAGTGCTGCACCACCACGGGTATCGCCATCTAACTTCGTAAGTACTACGCCATCAAAATCTAATCTATCGTTGAAGGCTTTTGCTGTATTCACAGCATCTTGCCCAGTCATTGAATCTACTACGAACAAGGTTTCTGATGGCTTTACTGCCGCTTTAATGCGGGCAATCTCGTCCATCATTTGCTCGTCAACCGCCAAACGACCAGCAGTATCGACAATAACAACTTTCTTATTCTTTTCCTTAGCGTACTTTAAACCGTTTTGAGCAATTTCAACGGCATTTTTATTATCTGGTTCAGCATAAACTTCTACGCCTACTTGCTCACCTAAAACCTTTAATTGGTCGATAGCGGCAGGACGGTAAATATCGGCTGCAATTAAAAGCGTATTTCTGCCTTGCTTTTTCATAAGCAAAGCCAACTTAGAACAGAAAGTAGTTTTACCACTACCCTGTAAACCAGCAACCAATATAATGGCAGGATCGCCAACTAACTTCACTTGTTGTACTGTGCCACCCATTAATTCGGTGAGCTCATCGTACACAATCTTGGTTAATAACTCGCCTGGTTTTACGGCAATAAGTACATCTTTACCTTTTGCTTCGTTCAGGATTTTTTCTGTTACCTGCTTGGCAATCTTGTAGTTAACGTCAGCATCTACCAAGGCACGGCGAATTTCCTTTACCGTTTGGGCTACGTTGATTTCGGTAATTTTACCCTGACCTTTAAGGGTTTTAAAGGCCTTCTCTAACTTATTACTTAACGATTCAAACATTCAATTTTGGCTATCAAAACAGTGTAAATATACGGACTTAAAAGGTTTTTATACCTTTCTGCTTAAACCTTTGTAGTTTTAAGGGTATTAAAACCTTTAAAACTTTTACCATAAAATGAACTTAAGCTTAGAATTGATTATTTTTCTAGTGATCTTATCCACTGTGATAACCACTTCCGTAACTATTGTTCAGCAAGGCAGTGTATCGGTAATTACCCGTTTTGGCAAGTATGTGCGCTGCATGCAAGCAGGTCTGAATTTTAAGATACCGTTTATTGACAAGGTGTATCGAAAAATTTCGGTTCAGAACCGCTCGGTTGAATTGCAGTTCCAAGCCATTACTATGGACCAAGCCAATGTAGACTTTAAGGCGATGCTACTTTATGCAGTAATGGACCAAGGCGAAGAAACTATTAAAAAAGTAGCCTTCAAATTTGTGGACCAAGCCAGCTTTATGCAAGCCCTAGTGCGTACTATTGAAGGTAGCATTAGAGCATTTGTTGCTACTAAAAAGCAAGCAGAAATTTTGGCACTACGTCAGGAAATTATCCTACACGTAAAAGAGCAATTAGATAACCAGTTAGACGATTGGGGCTATCACCTACTCGATTTGCAGATGAACGATATTACTTTCGATTCAGTGATTATGCAATCTATGGCCAAGGTAGTGGCAAGTAATAACCTTAAAGCCGCTGCTGAAAACGAAGGTCAGGCCTTATTCATTACCAAAACTAAAGCTGCAGAAGCAGAAGGTACCGCTATTAAAATATCAGCTGAGGCCGAACGCCAAGCCGCCCAATTACGTGGACAAGGTATTGCCCTGTTCCGTGAGGAGGTAGCCAAGGGTATGGCCATTGCTGCTAAAGAAATGGAAACTGCTAATCTGGAACCATCGTTCATACTTTTCAGTATGTGGACCGAGGCTTTAAAGCACTTTGCAGAAACTGGAAAAGGCAATACCATTTTCTTAGATGGCACTACCGATAACTTCCAACGTACTGTTAGAGAGTTGCAGGCTACTACCCAAGCCAATATGAAAGGCTAAAACTTAACGCTTAGCTCGGCATTTATCTGAGCAATATTTAACCTCTTCCCAAACCTTTTCCCACTTCTTGCGCCATGTAAATGGTCTGCCGCAAGTGAGACAAGTTTTCTGGGGGAGGTTTTCTTTTTTAACACCCTTCATAAAAATGTAAACCAAAACTACCTACCCATAGTTTTACCATTTGTGAAGATTAAAGAACTTACCGATACCGAAATTGACCGTATTGTAGAAATGGCTTGGGAAGATAGAACTCCCTTCGATGCCATTTTGGCCCAGTTCGGCGTAAGCGAAGCTGAGGTAATCACCATTATGCGTAGGGAAATGAAGCCCAGCAGCTTTAGAATGTGGCGCGCCCGCGTTCAGAATAGAGCCACTAAACATAGTGCCCTCCGCACCCCAGAAATTGATAGGTTTAAGTGTACGAGGCAAAGGAGTATAAGTATGAATAAGTATAGGTAGTACTTAATCCATCAAGCCTTTCGATTGTAAATCCATATACAGAACCACAAAAAAAGCCCCGCTTTTGGCGGGGCTTTGTGCGTATTAAAGTTAACTAATTACTTTATTACTAGGCGTTGGCTGCTTACACCCTTAGCACTTTGTACTTGAACCATATAAACGCCTTTTGCAAGGTGGTTTAGGTTCATTTCCATTTGTGCTTGTGCTTTAGCTGTGTATACTACCTGACCTACTGCATTTACTACAGATACGTTCTCAGCATCGGCAGTAGTAGTTAGGGTTACATTGCCAGTTGTAGGGTTTGGGAATAAAATTACACTATGAGAACCTAAAGATGTTTTTGCTTTTAATACTGTAAAAACTGCTGATACAGGTCCTCTGCATCCATCAGGAGAGATGGCTTGGGCAGTATAATTTCCATCCCCAATTATAGGAATAAACCTATCAGAGGTTGGCAATATGGTTCCATTATAAGTCCATTCATAACCTACTGAGTCAATTGAGCCTGAAAGGATATTGGTACCTACAGGCTGTATAATTGGTGTTGCAGGAATAGAACCGTTTCGAACTTTAATAACTTGCGAAATAGCTACTGTACAGCCATTTTGAGTTGTTCGAACAGTATAATTCCCAGGCTCTGAAACAATAATTGACCTGCTAGTATCGCCGGTATTCCAAAGATTACCTTGCGCAATACTCGATGTTAAGGTAGTAGTACTACTACATAAAAATTTGGATCCTGTTACATTTATCAAAGAAGGAGCAAGACAATCATCGCCATGTATTCGTGCAATTCCAGAAACTGATAAATTGTTATAATTTGTGAATGCTCCTGCAATAATAATACGTCCATCAGGCTGCAAAGCCATAGATCTAATAACATCATTAGCACCTAATCCAGGATTAAAAGAATGGTCTAAAGTACCATCGGAATTTAGCCTAGCAATATTATTTCGAGGAACTCCATTTACAGTGTCAAATGAGCCACAAATAAGTATTTTTTCACTAGGTAGCACCAACATAGATAAAACATTTCTATTGGGGCCAGTACCTAAATTAAAGGTTGTATCTAAACTAGCATCTGAATTTAATCTTGCTAACCGAACCTTTCGTAAACGATTATAGGTAGTAAAATCGCCTGCGATCAGAACTTTACCATTTGCCAAATGAATAACCTTGTTAATCCATGTATTTGCACCAAAATTAGGATTGAAACTTCCATCAACAGATCCATTCCTGTTAAGTCTAACTATTCTATTTCGTCTGAAATTACTGTAAGAAGTAAAACTTCCTGAGGCTAAAATCTTGCCATCAGGTTGTATATCTATTGAAGCTACTGAATTATCACCAAACCGATTAGGAGCAAAACTTCTATCAGTTAATCCATTGGAAAGCAGCTTTCCTACGCCACGATAAGTGAAAGCTGATTGATGAAAAATTTCTCCACCAACAACTACGTTGAAAATACTATCGAAAGCTAGCGAAGTTACTCCACGAACGTAATCATTTGAAAAAGAAAAACTTGAATCTAATGTACCATTCGTATTTAATTGGATTATGTTATTGCAAGCTGTGCCATTATACCTTGAAAAAAAACCACCTACAATAATTTTATCATCAGGTCTAACTAAAAAACTGTTAACGTTAGAAAAATTACTTGATCCAGAAATTGGTCCAGATTGAAAACCTGTATCTAAACTTCCATCAGAATTTAGACGTGTAAAACAACTTTTTGGAACATTATTGTAATTTTTAAATATACCTCCAATTAGGATTTTACCATTTTGTTGAGCAAAAGCACTATAGATTGGATCATCTGAACCAACTAAATAATTTAATGAATTATTATAGCGCCCTTCAGAATCAAGCGTTACTATATTAAGCCTCCTTATACCATTAACTGAAGTAAACCTCCCCACCAAGGTAACATTTCCATTACTATGAACTTCAAATTGGTAAGGAAACTCATTGGAATTATTAAAGGTAAGACCTTGTCCGAAAGTTCTATCAAGTATTCCATTAGAATTGATTCTTGCAATTGAATTAATTACAAACCCTCCGTAACCTCTAAAGATACCGCAAGCTAAAATTTTTCCATTTGATAAAATTTTTAATGAAAAAACATCAGAGTTAATAGGACTAAAGCCTGCCCCAACTTGAAAGGTTGAATCATAAATACCCCAAGAAGTTAACCGGGCAATGTTAGATGAAGATCTGCCATTGTAAGATGTAAATCTGCCAGCAATAATAATTTTACCGTCTGGCTGTAATGCTACGGCTGAAACACTGTTATTGGCACCCACACTTTGGAAGAAAGTAGCATCTACACTTCCATTAGGCAAAAGTCTGGCTATGTTGTTGTATTGATATCCATTTGATATACTAAACCTTCCTCCAATAATTATTTTACCATCTGGTTGTATAGCCATTGTGGTTACCCAACTATTAACCAACGCTGGCGCATTAAATGTTGTATCTAGGCTTCCGTTACTATTTAAACGAGCAAGGCTTCTTTTTTGAACACCATTAACTCTGGAAAAACCACCACATATAAGTATGCTTCCGTTTGGCAAACACTTAATTTGAGATATGCTAATAATGCTATTTATTGTAGTTTGAATAAAAGTAGTATCTACCAAACCATTTGAATTAAGTCTAATAAGTCTTGATCTTATAACTTCAGATTCGTTAAATCGAAAAAAACCTGAAACTAAAATTTTACCGTCATTTTGTATTTCAATAGCACCAATTTCTCCTGAAAAGGCAACCCTTTCAAAAGGACATTTAAAAGTAGTATCTATTGTACCATCGCTAAAAATTCTTGCTATAGAAATGCTTTCTATTCCGTTATAGGTAGTGAAATTCCCACCAATAATCAATTTCCCATCAGCTTGCTTTGCAACTGTCCGGATCTCATTATTAGCACCATTTCCAATGTTAAATGGGAAGTTTTCACCCATTCCGTAGTTAAAGCTGCGGTCAAGATCTCCAGCTCGTTGGCTCCAACCTGTCTGGGGTAGCACAATTAGGCACAAAAGTGCAACAAAACAGATGTAAATGTTCATTTTCATATCGAAGGAGTTATGGTAACTGTAAATATATTTGTTTAAACCATAATTAGCAAAATTTTGTTTCATGTTTTATTGATTTATTCAAATATTACAAACCAAAAACCACAATATACAAACTATTAAAGTTTAAATAGTTAGGAATAAGACAGTAATCACCCACAAAAAAAGCCCCGCTTTTGGCGGGGCTTTGTGTATTCATATTCCTCAGATTATCTCCAAGGTGCTGGCGATTCCTTAGTTTTTGGCTTATCGGCCACTGGTTCGCCTTTGGTATCTAGTTCTACAATTTCGTAGCCTAGGCGTTGTAAAGGCTTCTTAATTTTTGCCTTATCGCCTACTACTAAAATAACCATGTTTTCAACTGGCAAGTACTTACCTGCAAGTGCCTTTACTTGCTCTTTAGTTAGAGCGTTCAAGATGGCTTGTTGTTGCTCAACATAGTTTGAAGGAAGGTTATACTTCTGAATCTGATTCAAGAAACCAGCCTTTTGCTCTAATGTTTCGTATTCCAAGGCTTCACTTTGACCTATAGATTTCTTAGTGAATTCTAATTCCTCATCGGTAATACCTTCTGCACGATACTTGTTAATTTCCTTAATCATTTCGAAAAGGCTACTATCAGTTGCAGTACCTTTTACACCAGCCTGGCTTACAAACGGACCAGCAACATCTGAACCGCGGAATCCTGAGCGTGAACCATAAGTCCAACCCTTATCTTCACGTAAGTTAAGGTTAATACGGCTGTTGAAAGCAGAACCTAAAGCAAAGTTCATCAAGTTAGCCTTGTAGTATTCGCCAGTTACATCGTAAGGAAGCGCTATATAACCCATTCTGATTTCAGATTGAGGCGCTTTTTCTTTGTCAACTAAGAATATCTTAGTTTTTCCAGGTGCTGGAGTAGCAGGCAATGTTGGCATTACAACAGGCTTAGCTTCCCAGTTCTTTAAGAAATCTAACTTAGATGTAAAGTCTTTTTCTTTTACGTTACCTACAATTACAATTTCAGCAGTAGCTGCAGAGAAGTAATCTTTGTAGAATTTCTTTACATCGTCCAAAGTAATAGACTTCACACTTTCTACTGTTCCACTTGCTGGTGTAGCGAAAATATGGTCTTTACCGTACAATAACTTAGAGAATACTTCACCAGCAATTGCAGTTGGTTGGGTGGTATTGTTTTCAATACCTTCAATGGTTTGCTGCTTAATACGCTCGAAATCGTCTGGTGCAAAGCGTGGGTGGAACATACGTTCTTCCAATAGAGCAAGTGCGCCATCTACATTATTGGTAAGGGCATCCATATAGATGCTCATACTTTGGTTGCTGCTAGATACGCTTATGTTCGCACCATATACAATCTCTTGACTTTCAAATTCTTCTGTAGAGAACTTTTCAGTACTTTCATTCATAAGCGCAGCGAAGATGCTTGCAATACCTGCTTTGCCCTTCATATTTTGCTCAAGCATATGACCACCTTTTAGGGTGATAAGCATACCTACAGTTGGTAATTCAGTGTTTTCAGCACCAATTACTTTAATGCCATTCTTCCACTTCTGATTCCAGAACTGAGGAACTTTAACTACTGGGTTAGCACCAGATGCTGGTCTCTTGCTTCTATCGAAGTTATCTTTAGGCTCAGTATATGTTAAACCAGCGTACTCATCTACGGTTGGCTTCACATACTTAGTACTATCAATTTTATAGTTATCAGGAGCTGCAATAAGCTTCTTCTCGCCCTTTGGTACCCAAGATAGGATAACGGCACCTTTACCTTTGATATAGGTATTATACACGCGCATTACATCGGCCTTGGTAACTGACTTTCTGCGGTCAATTTCTTCCTGAATAAGGTTAGGGTTGCCATAGAAAGTTTCATAAGCAGCTAGTTGAGATACTTTACCACTTACTTCTGCCAATGAACGGATGCTGCTGCTTTCGTAACCTGCAATAAAACGCTCAAGGTCTTCATCGGTAACGCCACGCTTTTCAAACTCTACGAATGTTTCACGTACAATTTTCTCCATATCGGCCAAAGTTTTGCCTGGCAATGGAAGTACCTGAATATCAAATTCGCCAGCTAACTCTCTGCAAGGATGGCTTGCACCTGATTGTAAGGCTAAACGCTTCTTATCTAAATTCTTGTATAGTAAAGAGTTAGAACCGCCACCAATGATTTCTGAAAGGCAATCTAAAGCCGCTTCATCCTTGTGCTTACCTGGTACTGTTGGGTAAACCATGTACAATAGTGGGAAACGGATTTGGTCTTCACCAGAAATGTAACGGTCCTTATCTAAAGAAAGCATTACAGGAGAAAGTGGACCCACCTTTTTCTGGCCTGGAGGAATTGGTAAGAAATACTTTTCAGCTAATCTTACAACATCCATTGTGTTAACATCGCCACCAACAGTAAGGGTTGCGTTGTCTGGACCATACCAACGCATAAAGAAGTTCTTTAACTCATTTACGCTTACACGGTTCAAATCTTCAATATAACCAATAGGTGACCATGCATATGGATGACCATGCGGATACAAGTTCTTTGAAGCTACTTCGCTTACTAAACCATAAGGACGGTTATCGTAGTTCTGACCACGTTCGTTCTTTACAGTAGCACGTTGAACTTCAAATTTCTTTTGCGTTACGGCAGGTAAAAGGTAACCCATACGGTCGGCCTCTAACCAAAGTGCAGTTTCAAGCTGATTGCTTGGTACAGTTTCGAAATAGTTGGTTCTATCTGTATTGGTAGTTCCGTTCAAATCACCACCAGACTCAGAAACTATTTTAAAGTGTTCTTCATCGGCTACGTTCTTAGAACCTTGGAACATCATGTGCTCAAAAAAGTGAGCAAAACCGCTGATACCAAGATGCTCTCTAGATGAACCTACGTGGTAAGTAACATCTACGTGAACTAAAGGATCGCTTTTATCTTCGTGAACAATAAGGGTAAGCCCATTCTTCAACTTAAATTTAGCGTAAGGGATAACCAATTTACCATCGGCAGTTGGGCTAACCACTTCCACCAACTTAGTACCTGCAGGAGTTTCTGCCGGATAAGAAGGCTTAGCTGGAGCTACAGGGGCTGCTGGTGCAGCAGGAGTAGCAGGTTTAGCCGCTTGTTTAGCGGGGGCTGCTGGCTTAACAGGTGCTTTTTTGCCGGTTTGTGCACTCAAAGGGAGTGATGCGGCTGAAAGCATTGCAACTGCTAAGGCAAGTTTAGAAGCTTTATTCATTGAAGGTAATAAAAGAATTATTGGTGTTTTGTTTAATTAGGGTTGTAAATGTACTATTTTATTTAATGCAGATATTCAAAAATACCTGCAACGCCTTGTCCGCCGCCTACGCAAGCGGTAACCATCCCATAGCGGGCGCCTCTAAGGGAAAGTTCATTTAGTAATTGAACTGAAAGCTTTGCCCCCGAACAACCAAGTGGATGTCCTAAAGCAATTGCGCCTCCGTTTACATTTACTATTTCAGGATTTAACCCGAGTGTATTTATTACAGCCAAGCTTTGGGCAGCGAAGGCTTCATTTAGTTCTATTAAATCTAGGTCTTGAACCTGAATACCTGCCTTTTTACAAGCCATAGGAATGGCTTCTACAGGACCAATACCCATTAAGCGTGGCTCAACGCCAGTAACCGCATAGCTGCAAAAACGAGCTATTGGGGTTAGGTTATATTGTTTTAATACTTTCTCACTCACTACCATTAAAAAGGATGCGCCGTCTGAAGTTTGGCTGCTATTTCCTGCTGTAACACTTCCGTTTTTAGCGAATACAGGCTTTAGCTTGCTTAAGGCTTCTAAATTAGTATCTGCTCTTGGACCTTCGTCAGTATCAATTATAGTGGTGCTAGTAACTTGTTTTCCAGCCTCGTTTATAAAAGTATTAGTAACAGAAACAGGCACTATTTGGCTTTTGAACTTGCCTTCCTTTTGGGCGGTTAACGCTTTTAAGTGGCTGTTATACGAAAATTGATCTTGTAGTTCTCGGCTTATACCATAAGTGCTACTTACGGCTTCAGCCGTAAGTCCCATAGAAGTATAATAATCAGGATGTTCTGTAGAAAAACCGTAATCAAGAGCTGTTTTGTAGCCCATTGTTGGCACTAACGACATTGATTCTGCACCACCAGCAATAATGATATCGTTCATACCACTATGTATTCGGGCAGCAGCAATGGCAATTGCTTCCAAACCACTACCACAATACCTATTGATTACCAAACCAGGAACCGATATTGGCAATGCCATTAAGCTTAGCATTCTGCCCATTTGCATGCCTTGTTCTGCTTCAGGTACTGCGTTACCTACAATTAAGTCCTCAATTTGAGATGGATCAATCGCAGGAACATTCGCTAATAAATGCTTAATTACACACGCACCCAAGTAATCTGGTCGGGTGCTTTTAAAGCCTCCCCTACCCGATTTGGTTACTGCAGTTCTATACCCTGCAACTACATATGCATCCATTTAAAATACCAATTATTTGCTTGGTAAAGGTACTGTTTATTTAATAATTCCCTTTTCCTTTCATCAGCTTTAATCGCTGAAAAACACGCGTTTTACCCTTTCGTTAACCGAGGTAAGTATTTCGTATGGTATAGTACCCAGTTTTTGGGCAATTTCTTCAATGGTTATTACATCATTAAAAACGATTACATCGTCGCCAACTTTGGCATTTAAACCTGTAACATCAACCATAGTCATATCCATACAAACCGAGCCTATAATCTTGCATCTGGTATCCTGAACTATTACTTCACCAATACCATTACTTAGCCTTCTATCAAAACCATCTGAATAGCCAATAGCAAGAGTAGCAATAGTTAAGTCGGTTTCAGCAACCCCTCGTCTGCCGTAACTTACAGTAGTGCCTTTGGGTATTTGCCTTATTTGTGAAATGGTTGTTTTTAAGGAAGCTACAGTTTTTAGCTGATCTTGGTGCTGATTATTGGGCTCAATCCCATATAAACCAATACCCAACCTAACCATATCAAAATGGGCATTTGGAAAACGTACAATACCAGAACTATTCAAAATATGCTTAGGAACATTGTAGCCTAAAGCGTTTTCAATACTTTGGGTTCTAGCGGTAAAAGAAGCTATTTGATTGTTAGAGAATTGGTTATGCTCCTCTGAATCGGCTCCTGCCAAATGGGAGAAAACCGATAGCACCTTACCTCTAAGGGCAGTTACTTCTTTTAAAAGCCATGCATCGTCAGTATCAGAAAAGCCTAGGCGACTCATACCCGTATCTAATTCAATATGGATATTACCGATTACACCGTTGTTTTTGCAATAAATAACATAAGCCTCCCAAATTTCCTTGGAGTAGATTACTGGCTCCAATTGGAATTGAAATAGCTTATCCATTCCATCGGAAGCCGTATTCATTACCATTATAGGCAAGGTTATACCTGCTTTCCTTAGCTGGACTCCTTCATCGGCATAGGCTACAGCAAGGTAATCTACCTTATGAAATTGTAAAAGCTTTGCCACCTCAATTGCCCCAGCACCATACGCAAAGGCTTTTACCATTGCCATTACTTTGGTACTTGGCTGAATAAGTGTTCGGTAAAAATTGAGGTTATGAACTATGGCATTAAGGTTTATTTCTAACCTGGTGCCGTGTATTTTTTCACTGAAATGGGCAACGATACGCTCAAACTGAAACTTTCGTGCTCCTTTAATAAGTACCGTTCTTCCTTCTACTATGCTTTCAGATGCTTGTTCTATAAACTGTTCCGTACTTGAATAGACAAGAACCTCAGGAATGGTAAAAAAAGCCTTTGATGTTTCCGCTTCAGGACCAATTAGGTGCAAAATATCTATTTCCTTTTGCTTAAGCAGTTCATTTACTTGTTTAGATACCAAATCTGGACTAAGACCAGTTTCAAGGAAATCTGATAGTATCACTACTTTTCTGGTACCTACTCTATGCTTTTGAGCCATAAAATCTAGCGCCAATTGTAAAGAGCCTAAGTCAAGGGAATAGCTATCATCAATAATTAAGCTACCACTAACGCCTAGCTTTAATTCCAAGCGCATAGGTGAACTTTGCAGCTGGCTTAACTTTTCTTGAATAAGTACATCTGACCACTCTAATAACTTTAAGGCTGCAGCCACGTGTATAGCATTCTCAACAGAAGCATCGTCAATAAAAGGAAGAATTAAGTTTAAAGTTCCGGCATCTGTAGATACCAGCACTTTACAACTAAAACTATCAACTATTTGCTTGTTAAGTATAAGCCAACTAAAAAGCCTTGGCTTCCATTGAGGGTTCAATAAAAAAAACTCTCTGATTATGGCATTGCCTGCATTATAAATAAGCTTGTTTACATCCTGAAAAAGCAAAAGCTTTTCTTTTAACTTTTCATTCTTGGATGCAAATCCTTCATCGTGAGCTGGTCCGAAAGTAGTGAAAATGCCATAAGTAGGCTTAATCACATTTTCCAAATTTTGCATTTCACCTGCCTTGCTTATACCCGCTTCAATAATAGCAAGGTTCTGCCTTTCAGACATTTGCCAAATACTTAGCGGTACGCCTATTTGGGAGTTATAACTTCCAGGGCTTTTTACCACCATAAACTCAGGAGAGGCAGCCTGAGCAAGCCATTCTTTCACAATGGTTTTACCATTACTACCTGTGAGGGCAATTACTGGATAGCTAAATTTTTGGCGGTGATGTGCCGCTATTTGCTGAAGGGCTAATACCGAATTTTTTACCTGCCAAAAATTCGTTTTTGTAAACTGTTCTGGTATAGTTTCCAAAACAAAGTTTTGAAATCCCTTTTCCTTTAACTCTTCTAAATACTGGTGTCCGTTATTTCTAGGACCTACTATTGCAAAGAAAATAGCGTTTTGAATTGAACTTAGTTTGCGGCTATCGGTATTTAGGAAACGAATTTCCACATCAGGAAAAAGTAATTGTTCCTGAATAAGATTATCGCCTAGAATATCAGCCAATTCTCTTGCTAAAACCATAAAATCAAAAGCTAAATCTTGTACAACTGACGCCAAATGGCCAAGTTAATAATACGCCATAATTTCGGATTGGCATTTGCTGTTAAGCTACTCCAATCTTTATCAAGTGCCTTATAGTCAACTATATCTTTAATTTGCGGACCTATATAATCGTGCAACGATTTGGCGTTTTCTTTAATCCACTCTTGCTGTGGCGCAACAAATCCCATCTTATCTTTTCTGTACAAGATTTTTTCTGGTAAAGTTTCGCCCATTGCAGCACGTAGTAATAGTTTACCACGGGCATACCTTATTTTATAGATACCGCCTTGCTTGAATAAATATTCAACCAATTCTTTATGATCGGCAAATGGTGCTCTAGATTCCAAACCGAAATACATACTATTTCTATCAGTATTTCTGAGCATTGTTTTTAGCGTAGTACCCGTAAAATCTGAATGCAAGTGGGCATTTAAGATTTTAGGTTGTGGTAACTCTGCCATTTTCTTAGCATATCGGTCCCAGAATTCATCTCTTAAATACCTATATTCTCTGACATCGGTTTGCCGTACTGCTGCACCACTAACTTTGCTAGAAAGCACAGAATACTGAAACTTAGCATAAGCCTTTAACAAAGCCGTTCTGCTTCCGAAGCTGCTATTAGCCCCTAAGAAATTATAAAACCAGTTTCCGAAACCGCCAGAATTGGCAAGGTCACGCATAAAGGTTACAAAGTATGCACTATAACCGCCAAAAATTTCATCAGCACCTTGTCCATCTAAAGTAACTTTTATGCCTTCCTTCTTCATAGCCTCCATTAAGGCGAAGTGGCTATATGTATTTACGCCAAGGAAAGGAATATCTTGAGTGCGCACCAAGTTTTCCAAGTTATCCATAAAGCCTTTACTGGTAGGCGTTATTTGGTGCCAATCGGCTCCAACTTGGTCAACAACGTGCTTTGCCCAATGGGCTTCATCAGTTTTTGAACCTGGGAAAGTAATAGTAAATACCTTTTGCCTATTTCCTATTTGAGGATAGGCTTCTTCTTTCATTAGTTGGTCAATAATAGTTACGATAGAACTACTATCTAATCCACCTGAAAGACTTGCTGCCACAGGCACTTCAGAAACCAAATGCGATTTTACACTTTCATTCAGTAGCTTTCTTACTTTACGAGAGTGCGTTTTTAAACGGTCTTCTTCGTAGGTTCCTAAATCTGGCTTATAGGCCAAGAAGTAATAACTATAAACCTTAGTAAATCCTGTTTTAAAATTAAAGGTGAGGTTGCTGGCAGGCGGCAACTCCATTATTTTATCAAATAAACCGTTAGGGTCGCGCTCCAAGGTACTATTCACCAAGTAATCAAATGCTGCCCTACGGTTTAACCTGCGCTCATAAAATGGCAATTGCACAAGTGCTTTTTGTTCACTTGCAAATGCCAATATATCTGGTTGGTTTAAATAGTAAAATGGCTTTAGTCCTACCCTATCTCTTGAAGCAAACATAGATTGTGCTTCAGTATCGTAAATGGCAAATGCCCACATCCCTTCTAAAACATCTACCATAATATCGCCCATTTCTTGGTATAATGCAAGCAATACTTCGGTATCTGATTCGGTTAAAAACTTGTATCCTTTTTTAACAAGACCAGCGCGTAATTCTTTGTAATTATATATTTCGCCATTGTAAACAATCCAGTACCTGCCGTTATGGTAGCTCATTGGTTGGTAACCACCTTCGCCTGCAGCAATAATACTTAACCTGCGGTGGGCAAAGCCAACCATGCCATTTTTTGCCTCAGAAATGGATTTTAACTGTAATCTATTCCTTGTAGCTGAAGTGGTATCAGGACCAGCATATTGTTGGTAGCTGCCTTCAGGTTGAAAAATAATAAACCCTTCATCGTCTGGACCTCTATGGCTAATTGCTTTAGCCATAGTAGGCAATAATTGAGGCAATTGGTAATTTTCCTCAGGGTTTTTTATCAATAATCCGGCTATGCCACACATATCAAACTCAGTTGTTGAATTACGAAAATTAGTAATTAGTTGTAAAGGAAATAAAAACTATGCATTCTATCGGTTTCTATCCGCTGATAATTGGCAGGGACAACCAATTTTCCTTGGCTATTATACAACCCGTAACCACCTACAACTCTAAAAATGATTGCCCCGTTAGGCAATCCTTTAACGTATGCATATACCTGATTTAGAAGTACTTTACCTTTTAAATTGCGGTATCCCCAGCCGTTTTCGTTTAAGCAGGCATAGCCATATATATCAGGTATTATTTCCAAATATTCAAGATTACTTATTTCTTCGCCTGAACTTTTGAAAAAGCCCCATTTGCCATCTTGCCTAGCCAAAACTAATGAATCACAAGAGGTAAGGATAGAATCGTAAAGTGGCTGCATCAAGAAGTTATCGGCAACCGAAACCAAAGCCCATTTCCCGTTGATGGAAACAGGTGTAACACCATTTGCTACCCTTCCAGTTTGGGAATACCTGCAAGGTACTCTAATAATTCCTTCTCTATTGGCGAAGCCAAATTTGTTCTTTTTCCTTACACGAAAATAACCATCTGTAGGGCCTTGTATCAGGTTGAAAAAAGTAGAAGGACCAAATAATTGTTTGCCCAAAGTATCTACAATCGCCACAGTTACGCAATGGTCAACCATAAAATAGCCATCATTTAATTGGACTCCACACCTTGCTGGCGTGGAGATAAAACAGCCTTGTTCACTCCATGCGCCAATGCCAGAAGAACTAATTTGTTGGATAAATCCTTCCCTAAAAACTAGAGAATCAGCGGTTTCAAAGAGGAGGTTATTGTTAGCATCTACCAGTTTCCAAAATCCTAAGCTTTGAACTATCCATAGCCCGTGGCTACCTGCTGGTTTTACATAATTATATCCCTTTAATTTATTAGGAATAACAATAGGTTTCGGTAAATCGGAAAGCCTGTCAAGTTCTTCTACCAGTTTACCGTAACGGTTCAAGTAATAGTTTTTCTTGTTGGTAGTTAATCGCCATTCTTGGTAAGGAAACTGTTCCAAACTCACCACCTTAAGGGTATCAGTACCTATGGCTACTTCCCAAACATCGTGCTTATAAAAGGCAAGAATATTTTTTTGAAGGGCAATTACGCTATCTGCTTGCTGTTCTATAACAGTTTCAAAATTACTGTTTAACACCTTAATAGTGAACCTACTAGGTATCTCTATTACCTGACTAAAAGCAGAGTAACTGCTTGCCAAAAGCAATACAAGAAAACAGAAATACCTATTTATCAATTCAAGTGGTGTAAATTGCAATATTAACTACAATAGTCTATCAATCGTTATATTCAATGAATAGGCATAGGGCCGATAGCCTTAATTTGCTGAAAAAACTTACTTTAAAACGGGTAGCGAACCTGGTTATTTTGTGGGTATCGTACCATTTGAGTCAGCTATTTAAGAAGCCTATTCATTGGGGAAGTCCAGCCAGTATATCTATTGAACCTACTACGAGTTGTAACCTGCGTTGCCCAGAATGTCCGAGTGGTTTGCGTTCCTTTACTCGTCCTATTGGAATGTTGGAACCCAAGTTCTTTCAAAAGGTAATTGACGAACTTGCCCCTACCCTTACTTGGCTTACTTTTTATTTTCAGGGGGAACCTTATTTGAATAGGAACTTCCTCAAAATGGTAGCTTATGCCCATAATAAAGGCATTTATACCAATACAAGTACCAATGCCCACTACCTCGATTCTGAAACAGCAAAGGCAACTGTAGAAAGCGGTTTGGATAGATTAATTATTTCTATTGACGGTACCACCCAAGAAACCTACCAAAGTTACCGTATAGGTGGTAAGCTGGAAAAGGTTATTGCTGGCACCAAAGAAGTTATCCGTTGGAAGAAAGAGCTAAATAGCGCTACACCTCACGTGATATTCCAATTCTTGGTAGTAAAACCAAACGAACACCAAATTGATGAAGTATATGCCTTAGCAGAAGAATTGGGCGTGGACGAGGTAGGACTTAAAACTGCTCAAATCTATGATTATGAGCACGGTAACGAGCTTATCCCTACTATTGAAAAGTATTCTCGTTACAAAAAGAAGGCTGATGGCACCTATGCCATCAAAAACAAGTTGCTAAATCAGTGCTGGAAAATGTGGCAAAGCTGTGTAATTACTTGGGATGGCAAGGTAGTTCCTTGTTGTTTCGATAAAGATGCCACCCACACTTTGGGAAACCTACAAACCCAGACCTTTGCACAGGTTTGGAACAATGCCGATTATCAGCATTTTAGAGGTTCTATTTTGAAGGGACGTGATCAAATTGATATCTGTCAAAACTGTACAGAAGGTACCAAAGTTTGGGCAGAAGCATAGTTTACAACCTATCAGAGGTTATGGTGCCTTTTTATTTAGTAGTTTTGCCCTACACCAAAAAACAAAGTTTTAGTCGTGATAAATAAAGTAGTTGCTGGTCCTGATGTGGCCATTGCTGATATATTTGATGGAGCAACCTTAATGTTAGGTGGCTTCGGCCTATCTGGTATTCCTGAAAACCTGATTGAAGCCTTGCTTAAAAAGGGTACCAAAGATCTTACCTGCATAAGTAACAATGCAGGGGTAGATGATTTTGGTATTGGTTTGCTATTGAAAACCAGACAGGTAAAGAAAATGATTAGCAGCTACGTAGGCGAAAACGCTGAGTTTGAACGTCAATTACTTTCTGGTGAGTTAGAAGTAGATTTAATTCCACAAGGTACTCTTGCAGAAAGAGTTCGTGCTGGTGGTGCAGGTATTCCTGCTTTCTTTACGCCAGCAGGTTACGGAACTGAAATAGCCGAAGGCAAAGAAGCCCGTGAATTTGATGGGAAAATGTACCTATTAGAATCGTGGTTGCGTGCCGATTTCTCTTTCGTTAAAGCTTGGAAAGGCGATACTTCTGGCAACCTCATTTTCAAAGGCACTGCCCGCAACTTTAACCCGATGATGGCTGCTGCTGGTAAAATTACCATTGCGGAAGTGGAAGAACTAGTAGAAGTAGGCGAACTAGATCCTAACCAAATCCATACACCTGGCATTTACGTGCAACGTATTTTCCAAGGAAAAGACTACGAGAAGCGTATTGAGCAACGTACTGTTCGTAAAGCTTAATTTGAATTAACTACCTGATATTTAGCGTATAATAAATGAGTTCTGATAAACCTTCTTTGCCGAAAGGCACCCGCGACTTTGGTCCTGAAATAATGGTGCGTAGAAACCTAATTTTCGACCAAATACGTTCCACATTTACCAAGTTCGGGTTTCAACCACTGGAAACGCCCAGTATGGAAAACCTTTCGGTACTGACTGGAAAGTATGGTGATGAAGGAGATCAACTCATTTTCAAGATATTAAATAGCGGCAACTTTTTGGACAAAGTAGCCGAGGCGGATATTGCCTTGGGTTACAAACCAATGACCCGCAAGATTAGCGAGAAGGCATTACGGTACGACCTTACCGTTCCCTTTGCTCGTTATG
>JAIYDB010000024.1 GCA_027487695.1 Cytophagaceae bacterium
AATATATTAAAAGTTGTGGTTGTTCCACGTCTCGGAAAAAAATACGCTTTGCTTATTTTATTCCTAAGACATGGAACCATAGTTATTTGCAAATTAGGTTTTTGAAGACTTGGAGGCAAAGGGGGGAATTACTATCTATCATATCTTAAAAAAATAATTTCTTTAGGACTCCAAATTTCAGTTATTTTTTGTTTAATGGCTGTAATTCTGTCATCATTATCATCGATTCTCAAACTATGTTCAAATGGAAATTCAATTACAATTATTGGGTTTAGAAATGGATTTATTGAGGTTAAACCAACACGAAAAGAAATCCTGGTATTTTTTGTATCGTCCTTACCAGACCAAAACCAAACACTTGTTCCTAAGTCAGGAAATTTCTTATCCCAATTTTTATTTACTTGATTGAACAAGTAATCATAGCTAAAATCCACCTTTTTTTCCAAAGCCTTTTTTCTTGAATATCCTAACTCAAACCAATTACCAAAATAATCAAAATCTAAATCACGAAGAAATATTAGTGTTTCTAATATTTTTGAAGCTAACAATTCTTTTGAGGATTCATTCTTTTCTAATATACATTGGATTACACTTACTTGGTTCATTTTCTTTTTTAGGTGGGTGTTTATAGACCGGTTTTACAAGTGATTCATTCAACTTGTAGCTTGTCTTAGGAACTTAAGGTGTAGCCGCACGTGGAACTGCTAAACCCACGCCTGTAAGTAGTTCTATTCCAAACGTTATCATACCCAAATATATAAAACCATCTTTAACTTTTTCACATACCTTCTTTGGGCTAAAGCCCAATTGTGTGTAGTTGCTTATCCACGGGTTAAAACCCGTGGCAATTCATAATCATAGCAAAACTATATCCCGTGTCACCTCATATTTGGTAGTTTGCAAACTATGAATAGCCCCCAGTTTTAACTGGGGGTAATTTGTGTTACAGCGCAACCGGCTTTAGCCGAAATGTTTCTGGTTTTAAATAAGGATGCTCTTACCTTCTCTACTCCTTATTACCTATCCCCTTTACCACCCCAAAAATTTGCCAAAAACCTAGTACCTTAGCCCAACCATACCTCCATTTCTTAGTGCCAAAGATTTACCTAAGCCAAGTTCGCCTGCTTAAGTTGTTAGCTTTCAGTATTTTAACCTTAAAGAATTTGACTTGAAAATTTTTCTTGCTTTTTTCCTCTTAATCATATACAAAAATCGGGTTTTATTCCCTAAATTTGCAGGCTAAATTGGTGGGAAGGGTATGTTGTATCCCTACAATATTACACTTCTGCAAAGGTTAGGCTAGCCTTTAGCAATGAGCTTCCCTCATTCTCCACAGCCCAAACGTTCAAAAACCGTATATGGCATTCAGGAAAAATAAGAAACTGAACCAGGATTTTAACACTGTTACTATCAGTCTGGCATCGCCTGAGTCTATTCTTGAATCATCTCACGGTGAGGTGAGGCAACCCGAAACCATTAACTATCGTACCTACAAGCCTGAAATGGATGGTTTGTTCTGCGAGCGTATTTTTGGTCCGGTGAAAGACTGGGAGTGTCACTGTGGCAAGTACAAGCGTATCCGCTACAAGGGTATCATCTGCGACCGCTGTGGAGTAGAAGTTACCGAGAAGAAAGTTCGTAGGGAGCGTATGGGCCATATTGAACTGGTAGTGCCTGTGGCGCATATCTGGTACTTTAAGAGTTTGCCCAACAAAATAGGCTATATGCTTGGGCTTAGCACGAAGAAGCTAGACCAAGTAATTTATTATGAGCGTTACGTAGTTATTCAGGCTGGTTTATTGGCTGAAGAGGGCGTTGCAGAAATGGACTTTTTGACCGAGGATGAATACTTGGAAAAAATTGACAAGCTGCCTCGCGAAAACCAAATGTTGGACGATATGGACCCTAATAAGTTCATCGCCAAAATGGGTGCCGAAGCCCTTTCTATGTTACTTGGCCGTTTAAACTTAGATACCCTAAGTTATGAATTGCGCCACGCTGCCGCTAACGATACGTCTCAACAACGCCGTGCCGATGCATTGAAGCGTTTGAAGGTTGTTGAAGCTTTCCGCGATAGCCGTACTCGTATTGATAACCGTCCGGAATGGATGATTATTAAGATGGTACCAGTTATCCCACCAGAATTGCGCCCATTGGTGCCATTAGATGGTGGTAGGTTTGCTACATCTGACCTTAACGATTTGTATCGCAGGGTAATTATCAGAAATAACCGTTTAAAGCGCCTAATCGAAATTAAGGCACCAGACGTAATCTTACGTAACGAAAAGCGTATGTTACAAGAAGCGGTTGATTCGCTTTTTGATAACAGCCGTAAGGTAAATGCCGTTCGTGCTGAAGGTAACCGTGCTTTGAAATCGTTGAGCGATATGCTTAAAGGTAAGCAAGGACGTTTCCGTCAGAACTTACTAGGTAAGCGTGTAGATTATTCAGGTCGTTCAGTAATTGTAGTAGGTCCAGAATTAAAAATGCACGAGTGCGGTTTGCCAAAAGATATGGCAGCCGAACTTTTCAAACCGTTCATTATCAGAAAACTGATTGAGCGTGGCATAGTTAAAACGGTAAAGAGTGCCAAGAAAATTGTAGACCGCAAAGATTCTGTGGTTTGGGATATTCTTGAAAACGTGTTAAAAGGTCACCCTATCTTATTGAACAGGGCTCCTACACTACACCGTTTAGGTATTCAGGCTTTCCAGCCTAAGTTAATTGAAGGTAAGGCTATCCAGTTGCACCCATTAACTTGTACCGCATTCAACGCCGACTTTGACGGTGACCAGATGGCCGTTCACGTGCCACTAGGTCACGAGGCTATTTTGGAAGCATCGTTATTAATGCTTGCTTCGCACAATATCCTTAACCCAGCAAACGGAGCACCAATTACTGTACCTTCACAGGACATGGTACTTGGTCTTTATTATATCACTAAAGGCCGTAGAGGCACGCCAGAACACCCAATGTTGGGCGAAGGCAAGCGTTTCTACTCAGCTGAAGAAGTTATCATTGCTATGAACGAAGGTGCCCTTGAAAAGCACTCTTATATTAAGGTTCGTGTGCGTGAGCGCTTAAAAGATGGTACTTTCCAAAATGTGTTGAAAGAAACTACCGCTGGTAGAGTTCTATTTAACCAAGTGGTACCAGAAGAAATGGGCTATATTGATCGCCTATTATCTAAGAAGGAACTTCAGAAGCTAATTGGTGAAGTATTTAAAATCAGCGGAATGGCACGTTGTGCTCAATTCCTAGATGATATTAAGTTCTTAGGTTTCCAAAATGCATTCAAAGGTGGTTTAAGTATCGGTTTATCTGATGTAAAAATCCCTGACGAAAAAATGCCTCTTATTGCGCAAGCAAAGGCTGAAGTTGCTACAGTATGGGATAACTACAACTTCGGTTTAATTACTGAAAATGAGCGTTACAACCAGGTAATTGATATCTGGACCCGTATCAATAGCCAACTTACAGATAGGCTAATGAAGCAGTTGGAAGAAGATAACCAAGGCTTTAACTCGGTATATATGATGATGCACTCAGGTGCACGTGGTAGCCGTGAACAAATTAGACAGCTAGGTGGTATGAGGGGTCTGATGGCTAAGCCTCAGAAAAACCTTCAAGGTGGTGTAGGTGAAATTATCGAAAACCCAATCCTTTCTAACTTCAAAGAAGGTTTGGACGTTCTAGAATACTTCATCTCTACCCACGGTGCTCGTAAAGGTTTGGCCGATACAGCATTGAAAACTGCCGATGCAGGTTACCTAACTCGTAGGCTTGTAGATGTTGCTCAAGATGTAGTAATCAATGAAACCGACTGTGGTACGCTACGTGGTTTAATGGTTACTGCCCTTAAGGACAACGACGAAATAGTTGAAAACCTATCTGATAGAATTTTAGGACGTACTTCCGTTCACGATATCTATCACCCAGATACCAACGAAATTATTCTCCTTTCAGGCGAAGAAATCACTGAGGATATTGCTGCTAAGATAGATGAAGCAATGATTGAAGGTGTTGAAATTCGCTCTGTACTTACCTGCGAAAGTAAGCGTGGAGTTTGTAGCAAGTGCTACGGACGTAACCTTTCAACTGGCAGAATGGTACAAAAAGGTGAAGCTGCTGGTGTAATTGCTGCACAATCTATTGGTGAGCCTGGTACTCAGCTTACTCTACGTACCTTCCACGTGGGTGGTACTGCTTCTAACATTGCGGTAGAAGCATCGGTAAAAGCGAAGTATGAAGGTATTATCCGTTTTGAAGAAATCAGATCGGTTAATGGTACCAATATTGATGGCGAAGAAGGACAAGTTGTAATTGGCAGAACTGGCCAGTTATTAACTATCGATGCAAACAATAACCGTACTTTAACTACCACGCAAGTACCTTACGGTGCTTTCTTGAAAGTGAAAGATGGTCAGAAAGTTGTTAAAGGCGACGATTTAGCCCTTTGGGATCCATACAACGCAGTTATCTTAACTGAATTTGCAGGTAACGTATTCTTCGATTCAATTGAAGAAAATGTAACCGTACGTATAGAAACCGATGAAACTACCCAAAATTCAAATAAGGTAATCATCGAAACCAAGGATAAGAACAAGAACCCATCTATCCGCATCGTTTCAGATGCAGGCGAAGAGAAGAGCTACAACCTACCAGTTGGTGCAATCTTAGCTGTTGAAGATGGTGACCGTGTTATCTCTGGTAAAATCCTAGCTAAAATACCTCGTGCAGTGGGTAAAACCCGCGATATTACAGGGGGTCTTCCTCGTGTAACTGAACTGTTTGAGGCACGTAGCCCAAGTAACCCTGCCGTAGTTTCTGAAATTGACGGTGTGGTATCTTATGGTACTGTGAAGCGTGGTAACCGTGAAATTATTGTTGAAGGTAAGGATGGCGTTCGTAAGCGTTATTCAGTGCCATTGAACAAACTAATTCTGGTTCAGGATAATGACTTCGTGAAAGCGGGTATGCCATTATCTGATGGTTCTATTACGCCGCTAGATATCCTTGCTATTAAAGGACCAACTGCCGTTCAGGAATATATTGTGAACGAAATTCAGGAAGTTTACCGTTTGCAAGGTGTAAAAATCAACGATAAGCACATTGAGTGTATTGTACGCCAAATGATGCAAAAGGTTGAAATTATGGAGCCAGGCGATACCAACTTTATGTACAACCAAAGTGTAGATAAGTGGAGTTTCCGTGGCGAAAACGACCGTATTTTAGGTATGAAAGTGGTTACCGATGCCGGTGATAGCCCAACCTTTAAGCCAGGTCAGATAGTTTCTTCTCGTGCATTACGCGATGAAAATGGTGCCTTAAAGCGTAGAGATCAGAAATTAGTAGAGGTTCGCGATGCGGAGCCTGCGGTTTCTCGTCCTATCTTACAAGGTATTACCCAGGCATCGTTAGGTACAGAAAGCTTTATTTCTGCAGCATCGTTCCAGGAAACGACCAAGGTATTGAGCGAAGCCTCTATCAGAGGTAAGCAAGACCACCTATTAGGTTTGAAAGAAAATGTAATTGTAGGTCACCTAATACCAGCAGGTTCAGGTTTCAGAGGCTTTGCCGATGTACTTGTAGGCAACCAAGAAGAACTTGCCCACCTAATGGCAGGTTACAAGAAAGAAGAAGCGGCAGCAGTAGCACCTGCTCCTGCAACAGCTTCAGGTCGCAAGAAAAGAGAAACAGCATAAGCCAATTTCTTAATCATAATAAAAGGGCTATTCGGAAACGGATAGCCCTTTTTGGTATGTGTTGGTTAAGAATATAACAGTTACCTCACCGCTTCCACCTTAACCTCTACTTTAACATCATCTCCTAAACCGAAGCTACTTTCGCCTACTTTATAGTCTAATCGATTTATAGTGAATTGCGTGGCAAACTGAGCTTTATCGCCAGCAATGGTTGCAGTAAAAGGTAGGGTAAGCAATTTTTCTGTAGCTTTTATCTTGAGTTTAAACTGACCTGTATATTGATTTTTTGTAACTGATTTAATGCCTCCAACGTACTTTAAACTCATTTCAGGGTAATGTTCACAATCGAAATAATCAGTCTTGCGGAGCACTTTATCTCGAATGCCTAGGCCTGTACTAATGGTAGTAGTAAGCACAGTAGCATCTATTTGGGTTTGCGCTAAATTGGTAGGATTAAATAAAATTTTGGCTTCCTTCAATTTGAAATCTCCATCAGCAGTGGTGCCAAAACCGTGCTTTATGGTAAATTGAATATCGGCTTTGGTTACTATCCAAGTATCTGATTGTAAGGCTGCTATAAGGAGTATGCAGCTAATTAATAATTTCATTATTATTGAGTTTATCGGATTATATAAGAAATACCTATCATGCCCATTAATGATTTATGGCGGAAACGGTCGTTATTCAGTACTACTTTTTCTGTGGTTTGGTATTCGGTAAATAAGAAGATAAGTCCACCTTGCAGTGCCCACTCATTAGTAAGCTTATACCGTACAAAAGGTTCGGAATTAAGCCGATATTAATGAAACGCATCCTCCACTTAATAATTTTCGTAGGTTTATGTACTGCAACTTCATTACCTTCGTTCTATCAAAAATTTAGACCATGAAAAAACCGTTTTATATCATATTCACGCTGCTATTTGTTGCATCTGTTGGAGTATTTAGTAGTGCATTTACCCCTGCAAAAGCTAAAATTGAAGTATCAACTACCTCAGCAGAAGGACTTAAGTTCTTCACTGGTACCTTTGAAGAAGCCCTGAAAGCTTCTAAGAAGCAGAACAAGCCTGTCTTTATCGATGCTTATACCGATTGGTGTGGCTGGTGCAAAAAGATGGACAAATCTACTTTTGCCGATGCGAAGGTAATTGAAGAATTGAACAGCAAATTCATTGTCGTAAAAATGAATATGGAGCAAGGCGAAGGTCCTGGCATTGCTCAGAAGTATCGTATAGAAGGTTATCCTACTTTTCTATTCTTCGACGAGAAGGGCAAGGAAATTCACCGTATTGTAGGTTTTGTAAAAGCCGATAAGTTTATCACTGAAAGCCAAACTGCGCTTAAAAACTTTGTAAAGTAATTTGAGCTAAGTTTAAACGACATAATCAAAGACCTTCAATCCCTTGGAGGTCTTTTTTTATGAGCGTTAGAATTTCATCTTAAGTCCTATTTCTGAAAAAATCAGCTATTTTGCAGCATTAAAGCATTGCCCAAAAGGCACCATACACCAATTATACCGATGAGTACTACAGAAATATCAAAAAACCGAGTGGCTATGAACGCCCTTTTGGATAACCTAAACCAAAAATTGGCTAAGGTTTACCTAGGCGGCGGACAAAAGAACATTGATAAGCATAAGGCGAAGGGCAAAATGACTGCCCGTGAACGTATTGATTATCTGATAGATAATGATACTAATTTCCTTGAAGTAGGTGCTTTTGTTGCCGATGGTATGTACGCCGAAGAAGGCGGTTGCCCGAGTGGTGGCGTAGTAACTGGTATTGGGTATATCCACGGTAGGCAGGCAATGATTGTAGCCAACGATGCCACAGTTAAGGCTGGTGCTTGGTTCCCTATTACCGCTAAGAAAAATTTAAGAGCGCAAGAAATTGCGATGGAGAACCGCTTGCCTATCATTTATTTGGTAGATAGTGCTGGTGTTTATTTGCCGCTACAAGACGAAGTTTTCCCTGATAAGGAACACTTTGGTCGGATTTTCCGTAACAACGCCATTATGAGCGGTGAGGGTATTCTGCAAATAGCGGCCATTATGGGTAGCTGTGTGGCAGGTGGTGCTTACCTACCTATAATGAGCGATGAGGCTATGATTGTAGATGGCACAGGGTCGGTATTCTTGGCTGGTAGCTATTTGGTAAAAAGTGCTATTGGTGAAGATGTTGATAATGAAACACTTGGTGGTGCAACTACCCATTGTGAAATTAGCGGCGTTACCGATTATAAAATGCCTAACGATGCTGCTTGTTTAAATGCTATTCGCAATGTTATGTCTATGACAGGCGATTACGATAAGGCAGGTTTCGATAGAATTACCCCGAAAGCACCTGCCTACAATCCTGAGGCCTTACTTGATTTTATCCCAACAGATAGAGGCAAGCCTTACGATATGTTAGAAATTATCAAATACATAGTAGATGGTAGCGAAGTTGAAGAATACAAGGCTGGTTATGGCAAAACCATTATCACCGCTTATGCTCGTATCGATGGATGGGCAGTTGGTATAGTAGCTAACCAAAGGATGTTGGTAAAGAATAAGAAAGGCGAAATGCAAATGGGTGGCGTAATCTATTCAGATTCAGCCGATAAAGCAGCTCGCTTTATTATGAACTGCAACCAAAAGAAAATCCCGTTAATCTTCTTACAAGATGTTACTGGCTTTATGGTCGGTTCACGTTCTGAGCACGGCGGTATCATTAAGGATGGTGCTAAAATGGTAAACGCAATGGCAAATTGCGTGGTACCTAAGTTTACCTTTATCCTTGGAAATAGCTATGGCGCAGGTAATTACGCAATGTGCGGCAAGGCGTACGACCCTCGCTTAATTTATGCTTGGCCTACTGCACAGTTAGCGGTAATGAGTGGTGCATCGGCAGCGAAGACTTTGGTACAAATACAAGTAGCTAACCTAAAAAGCAAGGGCAAAGAAATTACCCCAGAAGCGGAACAAGAACTACTTAAAACCATTACTGATAGATATAACGAGCAACTATCTCCTTACTATGCGGCAAGCCGTTTGTGGGTAGATGGTGTGGTAAATCCATTAGAAACCCGTAATATCATTAGTATGGGTATTGAGGCGGCTAACCATTCGCCGATTACGAAGCGCTATAATACTGGAGTTATTCAGGTATAATTAAAATATAGTTTTGAAAATAAAAAATGGACTATCTGAATTTAGATAGTCCATTTTTTTATGAATAATTGATTGACAATCAATAATAAAGGTGAAATTTTTCTCGTGCAAAAATAGTAACTAAGATTAATTCAATTTCCTGTTGAATTAAAATTCCTTACCCTTTCTTTACAAACTCCGTTCTCAATACAATACTTGTACCATTAACGCGGCAATCAATTTCTTGGTCGTCCTCAGTTAACTTGATTTTCTTTACTGTGGTACCTTTCTTTAAGGTTACGCTGGTGCCCTTTACTTTAAGGTCTTTTATTAGGACTACGGTATCGCCATCGGCTAAGATATTGCCGTTCACGTCTTTCACTACAATTGGAGCATCTTCCATTTTATATGGGTATGTTTTAGCGCTAAATATGGGCAGTAAGTTAACTTTTATATTCAGCAAAAAAACTGACACTATACCGAACCTAGCTCAACAATACCAATAGAAAGTATTTTGGTAGTCACTTCTGGTTCTTTCACAATGCCCTTTATGCGATCTATTAATCGTTGCGCTGCAACCCGACCTACTTCTAAACCACTGTGGTGCAGGTGTGTTAGAGTAGGCTGCATAAAATAAGGCAGGTTCCCATCGGAAATGGCTATTACTTTGCAATCGTTCGGAATGCGAATATTAGCTGCATTTAAAGCAGGATACAATCCGGCGGCAACCTCGTCTGACATACAGAAGAAGGCATCAGGTTTATGGCGTTGCAATAGAGCTGAACTTGCTGCTTGGCATTGTTGCAGACTGCTAGCAAAAATAGTGGGGGCTTTGTAGGCATCAATTCCGTTATCCGCTAAGGCTTGCTGAAAGCCCTTATGTCGTTCCTGACTGATGCTTATGTTTCTATTGCCGAACAAACCTGCAATGTTTTTCGCTCCCTTTTCAATAAGGTAAGTAACTGCTTGGTAGGCAACCTCAAAATCGTTAATCAATACTTGGTCAAAAGTGCTTTGCACTACACTTTTATCGAATAATACCACAGGTATGCCCACTTCTTTCAATTCTGAAAGATGGTTAACATCACTACTTTCTGCAGAGAGAGAAAGCAATACCCCTTCCATGGAATGGTCGTGACATACCCTCAGGTTCTGTATTTCTCTTTCTAATGAATCTTGTGATTGCAATACTAGCAACTGGAATCCTTCTCGGTGCACTACTTCTTCTACCCCTTTAATTACGGAAGGGAAAAAGAACATGGTAATTTCAGGAATAATCAAGGCTATCAGGTTGCTCCTACTTCGGCGGAGGTTTACTGCCATAAGGTTAGGATGGTAGTTGAGAGCCTTAGCAACCTGCTTTACTTGCTCTTTAAGAGAGTCTGAAATATCGGGATGGTCGTTCAGTGCCCTAGAAACCGTAGAAGTGCTTACCCCAATTTGCAAAGAAATATCCTTAATAGTAGCTCTTTTCATTTAGGGATGGGGTATGTAAAGGTTTTTAATAATTGGGCGAACTGAAGTTTCAAAAGTAATTAACAAGTTGACCATCTTAGTTTCAGAGAGGCAAAAAGCAAAATGATGTTTAGAAAACAAAGAAAAGATGCAGCCAAATGTTATTAGGTATTCCTTTTTATGGTGTGAGATTGAGTAGGCGAGTGGGCTATTTTGCCGAAAATTATATGGTACTTTATGGTTATTGTATGAGTATGAAAAAATATTTAAAAATATTTTTGGGCTGCAATCGTTACCGCAATCGTTTGCGGGAACGATTGCATAAAAAACTGATTTTCAGGCTATTGTGCAATATTTTTTAAGCATTTATACTTGCATCAACCAAACTAACCAAAAGTTAAGTAGATGAAAAAACTATTACGCTTTTCACTAGCGCTATCGCTGGTGCTGTGCCTTTCGTTCACATTTGCCCTTGGCCAAGGCAAAATCTCTGGTAAAGTTACCAGCACCACAGGCGAGCCTATGAGCTTTTCAGTGGTATATATTGCCAAAACCAATTACGGCGCAACAGTAGATGTTAACGGTAACTTTACCGTGAGTAAAGTTCCTGCAGGTACCTACAAGCTTACTGCTTCTTATGTAGGGTACAAGAAATCAGTGAAAGAGGTTACCGTAACCGACAACCAAACTACCAATATTGATTTCGTTTTAGTGGAAGATACTACTACAAACGAAGTAATTATCACGGGTACTATCAACCCTAAAACTGCCTTAGAGTCTAGTATCTCTATTAGTTCTGTAAAGGCAAGTCAGTTACAAGAAACTGCACCTCGTTCAACGGCTGAAATTCTGCGTTCGGTTCCTGGTATCCGTTCGGAAGCTTCTGCTGGTGAAGGTAACACCAACATTACTGTAAGGGGTGTGCCTATTGCTACAGGTGGTTCTAAGTTCTTACAATTACACGAAGATGGTTTGCCAGTGCTTCAGTTCGGTGATATTGCTTTCGCAACTGCAGATATCTTTATGCGTGCTGATAATACAGTAGCTCGTGTAGAAGCATTGAGAGGTGGTTCTGCTTCTACTTTAGCTAGTAACTCTCCTGCTGGTATCATCAACTTCATCAGTAAGAATGGTAATGTTGCTGGTGGTAGTGTGGCTACAACCTTAGGTTTAGATTACAGAAACTTCCGTACCGATTTTGAATATGGTGCTCCTATCGCTAATGGATGGAATTTCCACTTAGGAGGTTTCTATCGCCAAGGCGATGGTCCTCGCACTACCAACTTTACCTCAAGCAATGGTGGTCAGTTCAAGGCTAACCTTACTAAGAACTTTGAAAAGGGTTACGCTAGAGTATATTTCAAATTCTTGAATGATAGAACTCCTGCTTATATGCCAATGCCAATGACCGTAAGCGGCACAAATGCTGACCCTACCTGGGGTTCAGTTGCTGGTTACGATGCATTAAGAGGTGCTTTGCAAAGTCCTTTCTTACTAAATAACATTGGTACTGGTGCAGATGGTAACATTCGCAGAAGCAATATTGCCGATGGTATTAACCCAGTTTCTACTGCAATTGGTTCTGAATTGTCTTTCGATTTAGGCGATGGTTGGAACTTATTGAATCGTAACCGTTTCGCTATGAACAGCGGTTCATTCACAGCACCATTCCCTGCTCAAGTGGGCGATGCTACTGCAGTTGCTAATCAAATTGCTGGCGCTGGTGCAAGAATTACTTATGCAAATGGTGCTGCTTTCCCAACTAATGCAAACGGAAACAACTTGTTAATGCGTATGCACTTGTTCGATACTAAGTTGAACAATATGAATAACTTCACTAACGATTTGAATGTGAATAAATCGTTTGGTCAAGTAACTGTAAATGCAGGTATTTATAAGGCTTACCAGGCTATCGGGATGTCTTGGTTATGGAACAGCTACCTTACTGATGTAAGTGATAAGGGTTCAAGATTAGTAAACGTAACTAATGCCGCTGGCGATACTGCTTATACAGATAATGGCGTTTTAGCTTATGGTACTCCTTTCTGGGGTAACCTACACCGCAACTACGATACCCACTACGATATCACTGCCCCTTATGCAGGTTTTGAATACAAGCCTACTGAAAAGTTAACGGTTGATGTGAGCACTCGTTACGATATGGGTCGTGTTTATGGTTCTTTCAACGGTGCCAATACCAAACCTTTAGATGTAAACGGCGATGGTACCATTTCTTTTGTTGAGCAAAGGGTAAACGTGATGGATAATACTAAGAGCAATCCAGTTAACTACCGTTATGAATACCTATCGTACTCTTTAGGTGCTAACTATATCTTAAATGATAAAATGGCAGTATTTGCCAGACATAGTACTGGTGCTCGTGCCAATGCCGATCGTTTATTATTCGGTCCGTATATCTTAGCAGATGGTTCTGCTGCAGCAGGCTTAAAATCAGACGTCGTAACTCAAACTGAAGTTGGTTACAAAATGCGTAAGAACAACTATACCATTAACGCAACTGGTTTCTTAGCTTCTGTAGAAGAGCAAAACTTTGAAGCAACTACCCAAAACTCAGTAAACAGAACTTATACTGCTTACGGTTTGGAATTAGACGGTACTGCAACTTTCGGTAACTTCAATATCAGAGGTGGTTTAACTTATACCAAGGCTGAAATTAGCAAAGACGAAATCAACAAAACTCAGGTAGGTAATACTCCTCGTCGTCAAGCTCCTTACATCTTCCAAATTATGCCTTCATATACTTACAAGAAGCATAGCATTGGTATCAGTGCAATTGGTACAGGCAAGAGCTACGCTCAGGACGATAACAAGTTAGTGATGCCAGGCTACACTTACTTCAATGCCTTCATTAACTTCGGTTTAACCGAGAAAATGAGTCTTTCAATCAATGCCAACAACCTATTCAATACCATTGGTGTAACTGAATCTGAGGAAGGTAGCATTACTGAAAACAGCACAAACATTGTTAGAGCACGTTCTATTGCTGGTCGTACCATTTCGGCAGCATTAAGAATAAGCTTCTAATTAACCGCCCTACAATTTCTAGGTCCCAAAACCTGAACTACAATGCAAGGTAATACTACCACAAAGCCATTAATAGTTGAAGCGCAAAAACGTGCTTGGCAAGTACTTGAGGGGTGCATTACTAGCGAAGGTATTTTAGCTTCGCCTGCCAACCACGATAATTACCGCAGGGTTTGGGCCAGAGATTCTATGATTGCAGGAATTGCTGGACTATTGGGAAATCATAGTTCAGTAATTGAAGCAATGGTGCAATCTGTAATCACTTTACAGAAACACCAAGCTGCTAACGGTCAAATACCATCGAATGTGGGAATTGATGCCCCACAAACAGTGAGCTTTGGTTCATTAGCAGGTAGAGTAGATGCTACTACGTGGTGGGTAATTGGAGCTTGTTTGCTCATCAGTAACCAAAAGGAATCTGCGCTAAAACAAGCGTTAGCGCAGCCCATTGCAAAAGCCTTCCAAGTTCTGAAGGATTGGGAAATGAATGGGCGTGGTTTCATTTACACACCACTGGGTGGCAACTGGGCCGATGAATATATTAGCGAAGGCTATAACCTCTATGACCAATGCCTACGTTTGTGGGCATTGCGCATAGCGGGTAAAGTATATGAAAATGAACAGTATATAGCAGATGCAGCAGCGTTAACTACCTTAATAGTGAATAACTATTATTACCAAGAAGGTAGTAGTAATCATTACCATGCTGTAGCTTACCAAAAGGCGGAACCTAAACCTTATTTCTGGTTTCAGTTTGGTCCGCAAGGGTATGATACTCGCTTCGATATGGCTGCCAATGCTTTGGTTTTAATGCTAGAGTTGCATCCTGAACCAACCAAATTAGAGGAATATCTGAAAGAATTAGCCTTAACTCAAGGCAGATGGATGTTACCCGTTTTCTATCCTGTAATTCAAGAAACAGATCCTGAATGGTTTTTATTGGAACGGAATTACAGCTATTCCTTTAAAAACAAACCGCACCACTTTCATAATGGAGGCTGTTGGCCCGTATTTATGGGTTGGCTAGGATTAGGATTAGCAAAGCACGGATTGCTTGGGGCTACCCAAAATATGCAAGAGGCTATAAGTGAATCTCTTGCAGCCGAAGAACCACCTTTCAGCTTTCACGAATATTGGGCAGGCGATAACAATGTGCCAGGCGGGGTAAAACCTTTGGCTTATACTGCCACAGGAGTGGTGTTATTACAAATTGCTACACAATTGAATTGTAATGAAGTTATTAAAAAGCTTTTCTAATGACTAATGAAAGCATACTTCTGAAACCTGCCTATTTGGAATTGGGCAAAAATTTGAGCGATATTATATTAGCTAATCAGGAATTACCTAATCATAAAGTTGTTATTTCGATAGCGGGCGAATCGGGCAGTGGGAAATCGGTAACAGCGAAAGCTTTGCAAGCAGCCTTATTAGAAAATCGTATTGAAAGCGAAATGCTTTCGATGGATAATTACTTTAAGTTACCACCAAAAGTAAATCATTTGGCAAGGATGAGTAATATAAGCCAAGTAGGACCACAAGAAGTTAATTTAGAATTATTGCAATTACATATCAATTCATTTAAAGAAGGAATAAATACACTTTCGCTTCCGCTTACAAACTACACTACCGATAGTTTCGATATACAAGAACATTCATTTCAAAATGCTCAAGTTTTAATTATTGAAGGTACTTATGTATTTACTTTACGAAATACAGATTTCAATATATTTATCAATAGAACCTACCACCAAACAAAGACTGCAAGAGCGGAACGTAACAGAGATATAATGACCGATTTTGTGGAGCAAGTACTTGAAATAGAACACCATATCATTAAAAAGGGAGCTGAAAAAGCTAACTTGATTATTGATTCCAATTACCAAATACACCAACGATAATGCAAAAACCGAAGTTAAAATTTTGGCAAATCTGGAACATGAGTTTCGGGTTTCTAGGAATACAGTATGCCTTTGGTTTACAGCAAGCCAATATGAGCCCTATTTATCGTTACCTAGGTGCCGAAGAATCTGAAATACCGTGGTTGTGGTTGGCAGGACCTATCACGGGCTTATTGATACAGCCTGTAATTGGTGCAATGAGCGATAAAACCTGGAACAAGAAATGGGGACGCAGACGTCCGTATTTTGCAATTGGCGCTATTCTAACCAGTATAGCCTTGGTGCTAATGCCTTATTCTACTTCGTTATGGATGGCCGCCTCGTTATTATGGTTGTTAGATGGTGCGGCTAACGTAACTATGGAGCCATTCCGCGCCCTTATTGCAGATAAACTACCCGATGAACAGCGTAGTATTGGCTACTCTCTACAAAGCTTTTTTGTAGGGGCTGGGCAAACCCTTGCCAATTTAATGCCTATTGTGCTAGCCTCGTTTGGGGTGGCAACAGTTGCAGGAGCTAATAGTCACGATATTCCAGACTTTGTGAAATGGTCCTTCTTTATAGGAGCTGCCTCTATATTAGTTTCTATAGGGATTACCGTTTTCACCACCACCGAATACCCTCCAACACCTGAAGAATTAGAAGAACAAAAGGCAGAGAAAAGACCGATCTTTACTGATATCCTTGAGTCGTTCAAGAGTATGCCTAAAGCCATGAAGCAATTATGGTGGGTGAAATTCTTTACTTGGTATAGCCTGCCCTTGATGTGGCAATACTTAGCTATAGCCATTGCATTCAGGGTATTCCATACCAGCGACCCTACTTCATCAGGCTTTGCAGAAGGTGTAAAATGGGGCAACATAGGCTTAGCAGTATTCAATGTATTTTGCTTATTGTTTTCTGTTTTATTACCCGAATTGAGCAGGAAGTTTCAGCCTAAATATGTGCATGCCTTGGCATTAACTACGGGTGGCATTGGCTTTATAGCCATGAATTTCTTTACCCACCAATACCAGTATATGGGAGGAATGGCGTTAGTAGGAATAGCTTGGGCATCAATCATGAGTACCCCGTATGTGATTCTTTCCAATGGTGTACCTCCAAAGAAAATGGGTGTGTATATGGGTATATTCAATATGTTTATCGTAGTGCCACAAATTGCCAATATGGTGAGCATACCATTCATATATAACAGTCTTTTAGGAGGCGATCCTGCGCATGCGCTTGTGTTGGCTGGCTTTGGTTTGGTGGTAGCTGCTTACTTCAGTACAAGACTTAGAGCCCACCACGAAGTGTTTAAAAGTTAAAAAAATTATATGCCAACTTGGTTTCATTTTGCCGAAGTAAATTTGGATAGTTTAAGATAAACTCAAAGGTAGTATGGTCTATATGGCCTTATAAGCAATATGCTCAAATAGGCTAATTTGAATTAATATAACACCTTGCTATTTTTGTAGTTTAAACATTAAGACTTAATGTCTTTTTTCAAAATGAAACTTAGTAAACTAACTATAATTACCCTTTTAGCAGCTTTTTGCCTGATTTTTCAAGCAAATGTAAGTACTGCCCAGTCCCTAATTGTAGGGATACCTTCCGCAACCGTTGCCCATAAAGGACACTTTGAAATCACTCACGAATCGCAAGTGAATAGGTGGAGTCAGAATAAATTACGTTGGAATTCCTTTAGCTTCTTATGCTACGGAGTAAATAAGAAATTAGAGTTAACTGCATCTTTAAGTAACCTGAACAATCAAGGTATTCAGAATGTGACAACTGGTGCAGGTTTTAAATTTGTGCAACCTTTGGTAGATAGTTCAAGCGGCTTAAAGGCTTGGGAGCCAAAATGGGTATTAGGCTCAAATGCCTTGTATTCAATTAGCAGAAACACACTCGGAGGTTGGGTTTATACAATGGGTAGCTTCCGATTGCCTAAGTTAAAAACCAGACTTACAGGTGGGGTTAGTTATGCCACCTCTGAGTTATATGGACACAGATATAGGTTTATGCAAGAAACCCAAATGCTATCGGTTAATCCCGTTCGCAAGGCTACTTTGCTTTGTGGCGTTGAGCAACCTATTACCAAGCACTTTTCTGTAATTGCTGATTATTTTAGCGGTTCTCACGATTTAGCAGCCCTCATTATGGCAGTTCAGTACGAAACGGAAAATAACGTGTTTATTCTAGGCTACAAACTCCCTAACGAAACGCAGGAAACCGATGCAATTGTAATTGAAGTAATGCATAGGTTCTAATATAGAGGTACATAAAAAAGCAGCGAGGGTGACTTCGCTGCTTTTTTTATGTATAGGATACTTAGCTTTTCTGTCGAAATAGTCGGTTTTAGCTTGTATATTCGTTTGTAAGCTTATATATCTTACTTCAAAACCAGCTTCGCAAAAATATCTGCTGTTTTGTAGCCTTGGTTTTTGTCTTCGCCTGCTACAAAAACATTGCCTATAAAGTTTTCACGTTCTGGGCTTTTATCGTTATCGCAATAGGCAATGGCAAAACCTAGCGTATGTCCTTTTTTAAGGGTTAAAGGAGTGTTCTTTTCTCTATCTACATAAGTATCTGGATAAATAGCGTAGGCACATTCCCAAACTGTTTTGTTGCCTTTGGTAATACGCTTGGTAATTACATGCTCATTATAATAATGGGGCTTACTATTGGGACCGAAGTCTGTGGTTTTGCCATCTAATGCCGTATGGTATGCCCAAGCATTATAGCTGGCGAGGTGGTCCCCTCCGGAAGCATCGGCATCTATGAATATTTCCAGACAATCATCGTCCCAATATTTATCCAAGCCATCAGGGTGAATATCTATCAGCGTATCGTCTTCTATTTCAGCCAGCACGTATAGATATTTACTATCCCAACTTAGTTTATAGCGACCTTTAAAATCGCCTTTCGCCATTGGCTTGCCTAACCAAACTTGGTCGATAGGTAGCCAAGTTGCTGCCTTCGAGCAGGCATCGGTGGGTTTGCCGTCAATGATTGGGGCTTTGGTGGCCTTGTTTGCCACCAAAGTAGGGGTAGCAAATAATGAGGCTATAAGGGTGATAACTATAGGTAGCATTATTTCTTTGTTGAATGTTGTTTGCTGAAATATACTGCTTTACAGTAAATTAGGCATCAACAACATTTCAGCTCTTTCGTAGGTGATTCCCATACGTTTGGCGTAATCAGTAACTTGATCGGTACTAATTTTACCTAGACCGAAATACCTTGCCTCTGGTCGCCAGAAATACCAACCACAAACCGCTGCGGTTGGGTACATCGCATAGCTTTCAGTAAGGTATAATTCTTCATTTGGTATATCCAATAGCTTAAATAGCAGTTCCTTTTGACTGTGCTCAGGACAAGCTGGATAGCCTGGTGCTGGTCGTATCCCTTGGTACTCTTCATCAATTAGTTGCTGAACGCTACCTTGTTCTGCTCTAGCATATCCCCAAATACGGGTGCGGACTTCCAAGTGCATATATTCTGCTGCGGCCTCTGCTAATCTATCGGCAAGGGCTTTGAGCATGATGTTTTGGTACTGGTCTAGCTGCTCATCTGCTTCTGCGATAAGCTGTTCTAAACCTAAACCGGCAGTTACCGCAAAAGCACCGATATAATCAGGGCCCACTTCTGCAGGAGCAACAAAATCGGCTAAAGCAAGATTCGGCTGCCCTTTGGCTTTTGCATTTTGCTGACGTAAAGTTGGCAAAATATGGGTAGTCCCATTCGCTTCAATCACTATATCATTACCCTTTGAATGCGCAGGGAACAACTGCACCCAAGCCTTAGCGCATAGACGAGGGTCTTTCACTATTTTACGGAGTAATACTTGTGCGTCGTTATACAAACGGGTGGCTTCTTCCCCAACTATATGATCTGATAGAATGGCTGGGAACTTTCCAGCTAATCCCCAAGCACTGAAAAAAGGTGTCCAATCGATGTACTGACTTAGTTTTTGTGTATTCAGAATTACCTCTTGTCGTTCTAAAGTACGAGGTATTGGGGCAGGTTCGGTAAAATCGGCAATCAATCTATTAGCAGTAGCATCTTCTAAAGAAATCAATTTCTTTTCTTGCTGACGTGCTAAGAACTGCTCTCGAAGTTCATCATATTCCGCACGAATATCCTTGGCATAGAGTGCTTTATGTTCTACAGAAGTGATTTTTGAAAATACAGGAACCGACCTACTCGCATCTAATACGTGAATAACTGAACCACTATAATGTGGCGCAATTTTAACGGCAGTATGTACCCTACTGGTAGTGGCACCACCTATGATGATAGGCAATTTCATTCTTCGTCTTTCCATTTCACGTGCCACAAATACCATCTCATCTAACGATGGTGTAATTAAACCGCTTAAACCAATGGCATCCACCTCTAATTCAATAGCCTTTTGCAGAATAGTATCGCAAGGAACCATAACGCCTAAGTCAATCACTTCAAAGTTGTTACAGGCTAAAACTACGCCTACAATGTTCTTACCGATATCGTGCACATCGCCCTTCACGGTAGCCATTAAAATGCGTCCTGCCTTGGTAGATGCACCCGTTTTTTCGGCATCCATAAAGGGTTCTAAGTAGGCAACTGCCCGCTTCATTACCCTGGCCGATTTTACTACTTGAGGAAGGAACATTTTGCCTTCGCCAAATAAATCGCCTACGATGTTCATACCAGCCATTAACGGACCTTCAATTACCTTTAATGGCGTTTTAAACTCTTCCATGGCTTCCGCCATATCGGCTTCCACAAATTCGGCAATGCCTTTCACTAGACTTTGAGTGATGCGTTCTTGTAATGGAAAAGTGCGCCATTCCAACTGCTTTACTTCAGCAGTTTTATCGTTTTTCAGGCTTTCCGCAAAGGTGATAATTCGTTCAGTAGCATCAGGACGACGGTTCCAAAGTACATCTTCTACGTGCTCCAAAAGGTCAGGAGCTATTTGTTCGTACACGGTAATCATCCCTGCATTTACAATGCCCATATCCAAACCCTCTTGAATGGCCTTATATAGAAATGCCGAGTGCATAGCCTCACGCAATAAATCATTACCACGGAAACTGAAGCTGATATTACTGATACCCCCACTTACCTTTGCGTAAGGTAGATTCTCCTTTATCCATCTAGTAGCACGAACAAAGTCTATCGCATAGTTCTTATGTTCCTCAATACCAGTACCTACAGTAAGGATATTAGGATCAAAAATAATGTCTTGCGGAGGGAAGTTTACCTTTTCAGTAAGCAGTTTATAGGCTCTCTCACATATTTGAATTCTGCGTTCGTAGCTATCGGCTTGTCCTTGCTCATCGAAAGCCATTACCACAACCGCTGCACCGTACTGTTTTATCAGATTTGCGTGATGCAAGAAGGCTTCTTCTCCTTCTTTAAGTGATATACTATTAACGATGCTTTTTCCTTGTAGGCATTGTAAACCTGCTTCAATAATCTCCCATTTAGAACTATCAATCATTACAGGAACCCTACTAATATCAGGCTCGGCGACTATCAAATGCAAGAAGGTACGCATTGCTTCAACGCCATCAAGCATACCATCGTCCATATTAACGTCAATTACTTGGGCGCCACCTTCTACTTGTTGTCTGGCAATTTCAAGGGCCTTATCATAATTACCTTCCCTAATTAGCTTAGCAAATGCTCTTGAGCCTGTTACATTGGTACGTTCGCCAATATTAATAAAGTTGCTGCCAGGGAATACTTTTAGTGGTTCTAGCCCACTCAAAGCCATATCTGGAGCAATTTCAGGCAATGGTCTTGGTGCTGCATTAGCTGCCAAACGAGCAATTTCTCGGATATGATCTGGGGTAGTGCCGCAGCAACCGCCAAGGATATTCACCAACTTATCGTCTAAATAAGATTGTAAGGCCTTACCCATTTCTTGGGCGGTTTCATCGTATTCGCCAAATGCATTTGGCAAGCCCGCATTCGGATAAGCCGATACATAAAGACCTGATTTATTGGCTAATTCTGCTACATAATTGCGCAACATATCAGCACCTAAGGCACAGTTAAAACCAACACTAAGCAATGGTAAATGACTTATAGAAATCATAAACGCCTCAGCGGTTTGTCCGCTTAGGGTACGTCCACTGGCATCGGTAATGGTGCCGCTTACCATAATAGGAACCTCGCTACCTCTTGACTTAAACTCCTCAGCAATAGCGAATAAGGCAGCCTTAGCATTGAGGGTATCGAAAACGGTTTCTACTAAAAGTATATCAACCCCACCATCTAATAAGGCCTTTACCTGAAACTGATACGCCTCTACCAAATCATTAAAGGTTACCGCCCTAAAGCCAGGATTGTTTACATCAGGAGATAAGGATGCCGTTTTATTGGTAGGACCTACCGCCCCTGCTACCCAACGAGGTTTTTCAGGGGTAGAAAATTCGGATGTTGCTTGTTTTGCGAGTTTAGCAGCCTGATAATTAATATCGTACACCGCACTTTCTAAGGCATAATCGGCTTGGGCAATGGTAGTTCCGCTGAAGGTATTGGTCTCTAAAATATCTGAGCCTGCTTCTAAATACTGGCGGTGGATTTCCAAAATCACATCCGGACGGGTGATGTTCAGGATATCGTTATTGCCTTGTAACGGGTGAGAATGGTCGCGGAAACGGTCGCCTCTAAAGTCTGCTTCCTCCAACTTATAGCGTTGGATCATCGTGCCCATAGCACCGTCTAGAATAAGGACTTTATTTTTAAGCGATTGATATATAGGGTGTTGCATTGCTTTGTTGTTGAATGTGCTACCAAGTAGCGAAACCCTATCAACGAAAAAGCAAAGAGCCTTGGTTACCCGTGAAGGTAAACATTGCGCTTATCTGTCCACCGCTAAAAGGTAGCGATGGTGGAACGTGGCACCGTATAAAAGCAGATGGTGTAACTACTTAAAGGGTTGCCAAGACATCAGCGGGTCCAATCCCTCCGTCTTTCGTGATAAGAATGTAAATATAACAGAAAAAGGGATAGGAGGGTTATGGGTGGGGAAATTTGAGTTTGCATTTAAAAATCTCGTTCCTTGATTATATTTGTCTAATTATTTACTAATAAATTAAATTCCGTATGGATTTGCTAAAAGCTTTTCTTTCTATTATTGTTGCGTTTTTGCCTATGTACTTGATTAATAGATTGATTAAGTATTGGGAAAAAAGGGCACATGAAAGAAAAATGCAAGCATTAAAAATCGAATGGGAAAATAAAAGAATGCTGCAAAGACAGCAAGAAATTGAAGCTGAAAGCAAAAAGAAAAAGACGTTAATACCCGAGCGGGAAACTGCAGTTTTATTAAAAAATAAACTTGAATTAGAACTTAAAAACAGGAAAAAACAGGAAGAAGCTGCAACTAAACAGCGCATTAAGCAAAAAGAAGAAAAAGCTAAAGCGGAAGAACAACAAAAAATATTTCAAGAACAAGAACGTCAAAAATATGAATTTGAGATTTGGATAAAAAATAATTACAAACCTAATTGGTTAGAATTTCAAGAGGTTTTTGAGCAACAAGGAATAAAACACTTTTATCATTTTACCGATAATTCTAATATTCCTGCAATAAAGCTTCATAAAGGACTATATAGTTGGGCTGATGCCCAAAGAATTGGTATTGAAATCCCAAGGCCTGGTGGTGGTGATTTAAGCAGAAGTTTAGATCAGCGTTATGGTTTACAAAACTATGTAAGAGTTTCATTTACAAAATCCCATCCAATGTTGTATATTGCTAAGAATGACGGTAGAATTATCGAACCAGTTTTGCTTGAAATTAGTTTAGATGTAGCCTATTTAAATGAAACAAGATTTTCAAATATGAATGCTACAAAGACTGGTCATAGCCAAGGTAAAAATATTGAAGACTTGAAGAATATTCGCTTCGATTTAGTAAAACAGCCCAATCACTTTGATATCCAAGATGACGAAAAACACTTTTATCAAGCAGAGATCTTAGTAAAACAAAAAATAGAATTGAAACATATAACTAAAATAATTAAATTATAATTAATGATACACGTTGATTCTAAGAAAAAGTCTTTAAAAACTCTTGGTAAGTTATATCCGAATGCGAAAATCATCGATGTCACTTCAAAGGGAGAAAAACCTTGGGTTAAAGTTAGTCCTTTTTATCCTCATGGAGGTATTCCAGTTCCTCATTCACAAGGTAGTTATGCTATGTCAGTTGAAGGAATTTGGCAAGGTTTAAAGGTCTTCGAAACTGAAGATATAGATATTTCTAAATTTGAAGTTAAGAATATGAAGGGGATCAAAAGAACAGTAAGAAAATTTGGTAAGCCACTTGGTCATAGAAAGGGTGTTAATGGAACAGAGTTATTAGATTATGTATCCGCTAGAAAACAGATTTACTTAGTTGCTTATGCATGGATGCTTGACAATACAGCTCAAGATGTAATCCAGTTATTAAAATCGGAAGCAGAAAAAAATGACATTGTTTTACTTGATTACGATACAAATGGTGAGATTGAAAATACAAACCGTCCTTTATCTCACGCTTCGTTAGTCAAAAGATATCTATATAAAAAATATCCTGAACTTTCTGACCTTGTATTTGAGTTAAAACCAGATGAAAAAAAATCACTTACCAAGGAAAAAAAGAAAAGAAAATCTAGTATTAAATCAACATTAAACAGCAAAAGATTAGATAGTTCGCAATTGGAACTAAATTTTGGTTAGTCGAACAAGCCTTAGGATACTACCAACTACAATCTGCAAGAGCAGTAATTAAGGGCTGGTTAGTGGTGGTGAGATAACCCTACTCCAATATCTCCGTAATATCCTTTGCAGAGAGCGACTTTACAAAGCTTTCCTCGGTAATAATAAGGTCTTGCATGAGCTTGCGCTTGCCTTGTTGCAGGGTTAAGATTTTCTCTTCTACCGTTTCACGGGTAATGAATTTGTAAATGAACACCGTTTTATCCTGACCTATGCGGTGGGCACGATCAATCGCTTGGGCCTCAATGGCAGGGTTCCACCAAGGGTCTAGGATAAATACATAATCTGCAGCGGTGAGATTCAATCCCGTTCCTCCTGCTTTTAACGATATCAGAAACACCTTCACATCAGGATTGGTTTGGAAGGTATCAACAGGTTCTCTTCTATCTCGAGTGCTGCCGTCTAGGTAAGCAAAGTTGATATTCCTGCTTTCCAGTTCTTCTTTTACAATTTTCAGGTGCTTCACAAACTGAGAGAAAACCAGCACTTTATGGTTCTCATCTATCGCTTCTTGCAGCTTATAGATAACATCTTCCAGTTTTCCACTACCGCCTGAATAGCTTTCTTCTACCATTTTAGGATGGTTGGCAATCTGACGTAATTGGGTAAGTCCCTGCAAAACAAAGAGCTGACTTTGAGCCACCCCCATGGTTTCAATTCGCTCCAGAATTTGGTTGCGATAAAAGTTCTTCGCGCTTTCGTATTCTTCAGCGTGTTCGGCTGGCATGGTGCAGTATTGCACACTTTCAACCTTTTCAGGTAGTTCTGTGGCTACCTGCATTTTACTACGACGCATAATAAAGGGCTTTACTATGGCGTGTAGCTTTTGAAGCTTCTGCTCGCTGCCTCGCTTTTCAATAGGATTCAAGAACTCATTTTTAAAGAAGTTCTGGCTACCTAAAAGTCCAGGATTGATAAAGTTCATCTGACTCCATAAATCCATCGTGCTATTTTCCAGCGGGGTACCTGTAAGTATAAGTTTATGGTTAGCCCTTAGCCTAGTTACCGATTTGCTAATGATAGAGTTCGGATTCTTAATAGCCTGACTTTCATCTAATACAATATAATTGAAAGGGAACATCTCCAGCATTTCAATATCGGCACGGAGGGTACCGTAGCTGGTCATAATTACATCGTAATACGGAAAACTACCTACAGACTTCTCTCTGGCCGAACCTGTATAATTCATCACCTTTAGCTTAGGACAGAACTTTTTCGCCTCCATTTCCCAGTTATACATTAAAGAAGTTGGCGCAACTAAAAGAGATGGTTTACCTTCCCCTAGTTCTTTTTGGTATTGCAGCAAAGTAAGGGTTTGCACCGTTTTACCCAGACCCATATCATCGGCCAAGCATCCGCCAAACTTGTACTTGTTTAGGAAAAGCATCCAATCTAAGCCTGCCTTTTGGTAAGGACGTAACGTTCCTTTAAAGCCTTTTGGTAGTTCGCAAGGTTCAATTGCAGTGAAATTGCGAAGTTTTTGCAGTTTTTCACTTATCCTAACTTGGGCTGTACCTCCATTTTGGGCATCTTCCACCAAAGAAATATGGTGGTGGCTTAGGTAGAATTGGTCGGTCTCCTTGTTCTCCTTAGCGAAGGCAAGTAGTTCGGCATATTGGTCAATCCATTCTTGAGGGATAATGGCTATTTCGCCATTCGGTAGCAAGAACTCCTTTTGCTTATTCAGAATCAGGTTCCTGATTTGAATAAACGGAATTTCAAATTCCCCGAATCTGATACGAGCCTCAATATCAAACCAATCTCGGTTTTCATTGATTTTGAGTTCGAAGGTCATTTTTCCGAAGAAGTATTTCGGTGCTTCTGCAGGACTATCTTGTATTAAGAAGGCTGGCGTTTCGCCATCCTGATTCAAGTAGCTGTTTATCCAAGCAAGTCCTTCGGCGCGGGGTAGGGTAGCCTTGCCAAAATGCAAGACCAAGCCCAATTCCTTAATCCTATTGATTACCTCCTTTTCCCATTCAGGCTGCCGAGGAGTTTTAACAAAAGTATAATCGTCCGTTTCGGTATCGTGATGAACAGATACATCTGCCTCAGTCTTTATTTCACCTGGAAAGCAATTTTCTCCATAGTTGAAATACAATTCAAAGGAGAACTTATTGTTATCAGAATTTGAGTTATTCGTTTCGGGCTCGCTTTCTTCAGGACCTAATAAGCTCAACTTTAAAGGCTTGGAATGAATAAGCTCTCTAACTTTTAAGGTAGCGTAAGGGTCTGCCAAGTTATGCTCAATTTCAAATCCACGCGATTCAACATCGAACTGGGCAATTAAGGTAGCAATGAAGTTTTTATAATACTTTTCTTCAACCTGCTTGCGCACCTCAATAAACTGCTTACTGAAGAAAGGCTTTAGTTTTTGACCGTCAATTTTATTATCAAGAGCAAAAACCATATTGGTAACCACCACATAGCCAGGGGTATTACACAAAACGAAGTTTTCTGGATACAATACTCGTTGTCGGTTACCCTTATATTCTAGGGTAACAAAGTAGCGGGTATGGTCGGTTTGCTTATGAAAATGGAAGGTAAGGTGTGCGTTTTCTCTCCCAAATTGCAGTTGCCTAATGGCAGGTTCCCCATCGTCTGAGGTTACGAATAGCTTTTTAGTAGGTAGTAGTTTTAGGATTTCGGCTTTTCTGCGTTCAATATAGTTTTCAATCTGGTCTTGAACTAGTTTATCGCCTTTGGTGCTATCGTAAGTTTTAAGGTAAAAATCGTTGAGGGTACTTTTCTTAGGTGAAAACCGCTTATGTATAGCATCTTGAGTAATTTCTTCAATGAGCTTAATAATTTGGTAATCAGCTTCGTTTAATTTATCGGCAAACTCTTTGGCGTTCTTAGTCCCTATGCTTTTATGGTCAAGTGTTAACCTTCCGTTGTTATCGGTTTGTACCGCATAAGCCTCAAACAGATAGCCAAGGAACTGATGCTGGTATATAGAATAAATGACCTGATACGGTTTTGCGGTTGTCACTTTTAAAAATCGGGTGATAAAACTAAACTTCAAATTAAGTGAAAAAATGCAGGCAATGGGTTCTTGCCAAAGTTATCTTTTGGTTATTGTTTCAGGCTTTTCCACTCTTTTTTTTGATTGAAAAGACTTATGTTTGGCTTAGTAGATTGTGGTACTTAATATTACAATCTGAAATATGAATACCTTTTTAGTAAAAACCCCACCTGAATTACCTACCCAATGAGCAACGAGATTTTGACCTTTAGTCTGTTCTTAACCTTTATTGGTGGTATGTTGGCGCTTGATTTAGGGGTGCTGAATAAGAAGAACCACATTATCAGTTTTAAGGAGGCAGGTATTTGGTCAGGGGTTTGGGTAAGTATTGCGCTTATATTCTTCATCCTTCTTCGGTATAATGGCGAGTTGGTGCACGGCATTTTTTCAATTGCCGATTTGCAAGCCTTAAAAGCCAAGTACAACCAACCTTTCCTGATTGATGCTTCAGCAAGTTTTGCCCAGAATTTAGATACTTATAGGCTAAATCTAGCTACTGAGTTCATTACAGGTTATTTGATTGAATATGCCCTTTCGGTAGATAATATCTTTGTTATTATCCTGATATTCAGCTCATTTTCAGTGAGAGAGAAGTATTACAAAAAGGTACTTTTCTGGGGAATACTTGGGGCGGTACTTATGCGCTTCATATTCATATTTTTAGGCGCAGCCTTATTACAACAGTTTGATTGGGTGCTTTATGTGTTTGGCGGCTTCTTGATTTTAACAGGCGTAAAAATGCTTTTTGATGGCGACGATGATGGTCCAATAGAACCTAGCAGTCACCCAATTGTAAAGTTTACTAGCAAGTATTTCTCTGTATTCCCAAAGTACGTACGGGAGAATTTCTTTATCCGAAAGAAGGGAAAGTTGATGCTCACTCCGCTTTTCGTGGTGCTTTTGATTATTGAATTTACCGATCTAATTTTTGCAGTAGATAGCGTGCCTGCGGTTTTCGCAATCACTAAAGACCCTTATATTGTGTTCTTTAGCAATATTTTCGCCATCATGGGACTGCGCTCTATGTTCTTTTTCTTAGCAAGTGTAATGCACCTGTTCCACTATTTAAAGCTGGGACTTAGTGTGTTGCTGCCATTCATTGGTGCTAAAATGATTTTCCACCACTGGCTAGAATCGGTCGGGTTTACCAATGTGTATTCATTACTTGTAATCTTGGGTATTTTAGGTGTTAGCGTATTGGCGAGTGTATTGTTTCCGAAGGCAAAAACTGAGGTTTAGTCAACCAAAAGATTATACTATAAAGGCAATTGTTTTGCCTGGCTAACAGAATAACATTTGGGTAATATTAAAAAACTATCTTTGTGGTAATTATAGCCACACTGTAAAAGAGTGAAACAACTTCTTCTAAGAATTACCTTCTTACTTTTAATCTTAGGAAATGCCTACGGTCAGGTTCCTATTACTACTTTTCCTTTTTCCTACAACCAAAGCTTTACGGGACCTTCACCTTGTGCTACCTGCGATGTCTTTAATTTGAATAACCCTGTTTATTTTCAGTTTCAGAACAACCAAACCTACTTAGGTTGGTATGTTTCTAATAAGCCAGGCAATGCCAACAATCACCCACTAAATGGGTTGTTGGTTTTTGATCAGCCTCTTGAATACGATAATACGGGTATTATGAGCATGCGCTTTGCAGGTACCGATGGTGCCTTAGGCGGAAGACCATCAACCAGTAACGATGAATTATATTATGGCGTAAGGTTTGTAAATAATTCAGGTTGTGCAATTAACACTATTCAAGTTAATTTCAGATTAGAACAATATACCATAGCCGCTCAGAATGAAGGGAGTACCAATGGTCAACACGCTTGGGATTTTAGTTATTCACTTACTGCAAATGCCGATATATTAAACCCTAATGGATGGATTAATGTCCCTTCTTTACGCACTTTAGGCTTAAGGCAAAGTACTTGTGGAAGTGGTACTACAATATGTTCAGGAGGTTTTATAGATGGTAACCTGCCTGCTAATAGCCGCAGAATGCCAGCCTCTGGAAATCAAGTAATTAATTTAAGTTCTCCTTGGCAGCCTGGTACTGAGTTATTTATCAGAATTTCCGATCCTGATTATTTAGGAAACGACCATAGCTACTACATTGACGATTTTAACCTTTCTATTCCTACCGGAACAGGTATCAATAAACCAGTAATTTCCGCAACAAGCCTAACTACTATTTCAGCTACTAGAACCGATGCTACTATTTTAGCAAGGGTACCAAGCACAGGAGCAAATGGTTACTTGGTAGTTCGAACAACTGATACCACTCGTAGGGCACGTCCTGCCGACTTTAAAGTATATAGGGTAGGCGATACCGTAGGAAGTGGTCAAGTAATCAGAGTTCAACGCAGTTCAAGTACAAGTTTCTTGCTAAACGAAACAGGGCTAGACCGTTGCAGCTTTGCTTACAAGTATATTCTCTATCCCTTTAACGAAGCAAGTTTAGAAAGCGGTTGCGTGGCTTATAAAACACGAGATTCTGTAACGGTAAAACTGCCTAAACTGCCTTGTAACAATATCAATATTACTACTCCTAATAACGCAAGGTATTGCCCGGCGGATTCTGTCCCTTATCGGTTTACCTATGCTACAGGCGTTGGAGCACCACCTACCTTTACTATTCAGGTAGTTAATCCTGCAGCTAATTATGCCGTATTGGCTACTAAAGAAGTGGGACCAACCGATACCGTTGGCAGAATTGCCTTAAATGAAGGTGCCCCTCAAGGTGGTCCTTATACACTATGGATTTTCAGTAATCCTGTTGGGTTAAGAGATACTAGCAACCAACGCTTCTTCGTAATTCAAGGGGTTACTAGGGTAGCGCTAGATGGTCCAACTATCAGATGTACCAATGAGGCTACCACCGATTTTACCATAGATGGTGAATTAGTAACTGGTACATTCTATACGCCTCGCTTGGTTCCAGCCAATGCAGGAACGGTTACCAGAAATAATGAAACTGTAACTATAACTTGGGCAGCTAACTTCTCCGATACCGGGTATGTATATGTAGATGCTATCAATGGTTGCGGTGCAAAACCTTCAGATACCATTCAAGTGATTTCCAGAGATGGAATTACCCTTAGAGCAACTACTGATTGGAATAATTTGGATTGCGATACACTCGCTCAATTCCGTTTAACCGATTCATTACCTGCGGGAGTAAAACCTAATTGGACTATTGTATTTGGTAGTGGTGGCAAATTCAGAGATAGTAATAGTTCTACCGCTATACTTGAAGGTAAACCTGGCGAAACGTATGTAGTTAGGCTTTCAGTATTGCCTAATTTGTGCTTAGAGTCGTCTCTAAACTTTACAGTTAATTTAAGGAATAAGATACCAAATCCTGCAGTTTCGGATTTAGGTATTTGTAATGCAGGAATACTCAAGTTTCAGGTGCCTGGCACTGCCGATACCGTGATTTGGTATTCTGACCCTCGTGGGTTTAATCGTATCACTGAGCCTACCACAAACGATTCTGTGTTGATTCAACGCAATACTGGAGATACTGTTTTATATGTATCTAACTACAGTAATGGTTGCCGATCGTTACCCATACCAGTAAAAGGTACTATTTATACTCCTGAACCTGTACAAGTTGCATTTGCTGATACTGTTGTAGGTTTAGGGAAAGCAGTTAATCTGGCAGCCCAAGGTAGTGTTACTTATCGTTGGTCGCCAGCTGAAGGACTTTCAGATACTACTGTTGCCAATCCGTCCGCCAGCCCACTGTTTACTACTACCTATACTGTTACAGGTACCGATGCCAATGGTTGTATTACACTAAGCCAAGTTATTGTGAGGGTAGATAATAAGATTAAATTCCCGAACGTAATCACAGTTGATGGCGATGGTATTAACGACTTTTGGCAAGTTGGAGAAGTGCCGTTTAAAGAATGTAATCTGGAAATCTTCAATAGATTTGGTACCAAAGTTTACCAAGATAATAACCGCATCCCTAAATGGACTGCCGAGAATATGGTAGGTGGTTTATACTACATTACCCTTTCGGGTACCCTAGCCGATAGCTCGCCCGTTACCTATAAAGGTTGGGTTCAAGTACTTAAATAAGGCTTTAAACCAAGTTTCTTGAAATAAATCAAGAATTTTTGCATAAAGCCTACCAACTAATAAAACAAAACCCTATCTTTGCAATCCATTTCGGAAACAGAGTAAAAGCAGAATACAAAACCATCTTATGGCTAATCATAAATCGTCAATCAAGAGAATTCGTTCAAACGAGGCTAAGCGTCTACGTAATCGTTACCAGTTAAAAACTACTCGTACTTTTGCTAAGCGTTTAATGAAACTAACTGACAAAACTGAAGCTACTTCATTATTGAAGAAAGTTTACAGCATGTTAGACAGATTGGCTAAGAAAAACATTATCCACAAAAACAAGGCAGCTAACAATAAGAGTCAATTAGCTCTTATGGTTAATAAATTAGCCTAAACTGTTTCTGATTCCGAAATCAGTTCAATAGGAATTTTGCCAATTGGCTAAATATAAAAAGCACCAATATGTAAATATTGGTGCTTTTACTTTTTATGTATGTCTAGGGCCTTCTAGCTCTATCCTAATACGTTCTTATAAACCTGAAAGGTATCACTAGCACATTGCTCCCAAGTGAAGTCTTGGCTGTATGTATGAGCTTCTTTGGCTTTTTCTGCTGCTAAACTTTTATTGTTTAAAATATGAACCATAGCTTTGGCAATTGCCTCTGGTTCTTGCACGTTCACTTCCCAAGCGTGGTTATGGCTAATTTCAGCACATGCACCAAAGTTGGCAGTAATTACAGGACAGCTTGCCAACATTGCCTCTAAAATGGGTAAGCCAAAACCTTCGTACAAACTAGGATATACAAAAGCAGTGGCGGAGCTAAGTAATGCTGCCCGTCTCTCGTTTGTAATAAAGCCTTCATAGCTAATAGCAGCTTTCACTTTAGAGCTTTCAAGTTCTTCTAAAATAGCACCACCGCCTAAACCTGTTCCGCCAGCCAGAATAAGCCGAGCTTTAGGTTCTTGTTCGTAAACCAAAGCAAAGGCTTTCAATAAGTTGCTAATATTTTTGCGGGCTTCAATGGTTCCTATGTAAACAAATAATGGAGTTTCACTTTCCTTTCGTGGAACCAAGTTTAAGTGGTTAATACCGCTATGTATTGCAGTTACCATACCCTTTGTATGTGGGAAAAGCGTTTCAAGTTCTTCTTTTACAAATTCCGATACTGTAATAATATGATCGGGTTTGCAGCCGAAAAGCATCTGCTTAAAATTCTTATGGGCAAGTTTTGCGTTTTCAATCCCATAAAAAGGCTGGAAGGTTACCAAATCATGAATGGTTACCACCTTCTTAAAACTACCATTTTTAGGAATTTTGAAATCGGGTCCGTGAAAAATATCGGTTCCTCCCAAAGTTAATTGGGGTAGGTTAGGGAAGTAAGCCTTTGGCTTAATGCCTAAATGCGAATTTATATAATGCGCTTTTTTCCAGCGACTTACTCTGTAACTTGCGCTAAAATCAATGGCTTTATATGCCATTAAAGCCTTAGCAAGAGCTTGTGCATACACACCAACTCCTGTTAAACGAGCTTGACAAAGGGAAGTACTATCGAAGCTTAAACGTAACATTGCTTAAATTGTAGCCTGCAAATTGCTTATTTAACTGCAATAAAAATACCTAATGAATACTTGTATCAGTGTAATTATTCCAATTTACAATAAAGCCGAGCTCACTGGGCAGTGTGTTGGTTTAAATATTGACCATGCCAATACCTTTTGTGAATGGGTTGTGATTGATAATAATTCAGATACAGTTACTAAGGAAATGTTGCTGCAACTAAAAGCGAAAGCAGAGGCAAAGGGACACTTATTCCAAATTATAACAGAAACATCTAATACTGGAGTGGCAAGGGCTTGGAACAAAGGAATGAGTGTAGCCACAGGTACCCACTATTGCATTCTAAATAATGATTGCGTAATGCAACCAGGTTGGGATGCAGGGCTTTTAGATGAAGTAAAACTTGGTAAATTGAAGCTGTTTAGTCCGCAGGTGCTAGAGCCTAATCATTTTAAAGAACCTTATTCTTTAACCATGTTTTTAGAACAAGAGCATTGGCGTTTTATGAGTGAGCGAAATAGAGGTAGGTATCAGAAAGGGTTCTTTGGTGGGGTAGTTATTTTTGGCGCTGCCGAAGTATTTAATACCATTGGCAAGTTTGATGAGGAACTTTGGCTTAGCCTAGAAGATATGGATTACGAATATAGAGCACATTTGAAGCAAATACCTATAGGCATTTGTGGTAGTGTATCGGCATTTCACTTTGTTAGTGCAACCCGTAAAGAGGTGCCAATGAGCGAAGTAAAGAACAGAGATTATTTTAAAAATAAATGGGGTTGGGATTTTACTGAAAATGAAAATACCTTTCCCAATAAATTAAACCGGAAGTATTCTAAATGGCTACTACGAAATAGAGCATACCTAAGTAGCGTTAAAATTTCAGTACCACAATAATATCACCAGAAAATGATTTACGATTGCTTTGCGTTTTTTAATGAATTAGACCTTTTAGAAATCAGGTTAAACGAACTTGATAAAGTGGTAGATAAGTTTGTTCTGGTAGAAGCTACGCGCACCTTTCAGAAGGCCCCTAAACCTTTGTACTTTGCTGAAAACAAGGAACGCTTCGCTAAATTTTTACCGAAGATTGAACACGTAGTGGTAGATTTTTATCCATCGTTCTTTAGAAAGTTTAGAGTACCTACACCTTGGGATTACGATAACCACCAAAAGGAGCAAATTTTGTTAGGCTTAAAAAATGCCAAACCTACCGATGTAATCATCATTTCTGATTTGGATGAAATTCCTAAGGCTTCCGATGTAGCTAAATACGCCCATACCCCAGGCATTAAAGTGTTTGAACAACGCCTTTATTATTACTATTTGAATTGCCAATGCAACCATTTCAATACAAATGGCAATCATTACATAGCCCAGTATAACAGAGATAATATTGGTTATTGGAGAGGTACTGTAATGTGTAATTTTAAGGATGTAAAATCTGTAAAGCTAACAAGGCGTTATCGCGATCAATTATCTGATCGCCACGTAATTGTACCTGATAGTGGCTGGCATTTTTCATATTTAGGCGGGGTTGAAAAAATTATTGATAAACTAGAAGCCTATACCCACCACGAACACAATACCGATCATTATAAGAACAAAGCATTTATAGAGCAATCAATAAACGAAGGAAAAAGTATTTACGATCCTATTACTACTTTTGAAGTTATTCCTGTAAACGAAGTATTACCGCTTTGGGTAGGTGAAAATCAGGAAAGAATGAAGCATCTGATACGCACCATTTAATGAGAATACTACACGTTCTAACTCAGTTTGCTTTAACAGGTGCAGAAGTATATGCCGCCACCCTTGCCAATGCCCAAATAGCAGAAGGCAATGAGGTGTTTATTGTTTCACCGTTTTGGCATAGCAAAGTAAGTGCGAAGGTGGTGAAATTACCTCTTGGATACGGGGCAATTAGCAAGCGTATTAAATCGGTTTTTATGCTTCGTAACCTTATAAAGCGGTTGCAGATAGATGTGGTGCACGCACATAGCAGGGCAAGTAGTTGGGTATGTTATTTTGCTACCAAAGGCACCGGGGTTCCATTTATTAGTACAGTTCACGGTAGGCAACACCTACACAAATACAAGAGAAATTCAGATGTTTATGGTGCAAGGGTAATAGCAGTATGTGAAAATATTAAGTTACACCTAGTGGGTGAAATGGGGATGAATGCGGCCAAAATTTCTGTAATTCCAAATGGAATGAACTTCCCTGAGTTGTTAACTGAAACAGATTCGGTTTTGCCGCAATGGAATGGCGTTACACTTTGTATTCCAGGTAGAACAACAGGGCCCAAAGGCGATAGAACGGGTCTTATTATCAGTAAAATACTGCCCAATTTATTCCAAAAGCATCCAGATTTCCGGGTGGTGATTGTTGGGGGCGATTTAACTGACTTAAATCCAAACTTTCAGCAAGCTTGGGTTAGTTTAGCAAGCAAATACCCACAACAATGTATATGGGTAGGCTTTGTGAATAATCTGAAGGATTATATAGCTAGTTCTCAGATTGTTATTGGAAGTGGTAGGGTAGCCATTGAAGCTATTGCGGCCAATATTGTTACGCTATCTTTCGGTGAAAGTTGTTATAACGGTATAGTAAAGCCTGATACTATTTCAGAGGCTATGGCGAGTAATTTTGGCGATATATCTCCTTCTATGCCATTGCCTATGGTTGACTGGGAAAAGGTGGCGAATGATATAGAGTTGGCAATTACAGCTAAGCTAGGATTGGAAGTTAGAAACCAAGTTCTGGCATCATATAGCTTACCTACTGTACTTGACCAAGTAAATGGTGTTTACCAAGAAGTATTAAGAAAGCAATAGTTACTGAGCTATACTTTGGCTTATTGATTTAGCCTGGGTATTTCCTAAAAGTAAGTTCGGAGCTAGCGACTGGGTAATGTAGTTATCTTCATTCATGAGCAATATATTCTTAACGCTCTTGAATTTAGGCAAAGCATACGGACTTCCAAAAACTATAAGAGTGATTTGGTTATGCTTATTTAACTTTTCTAGTAGATTAAGATATGATTGGTTGGTACGTACTTTACCGCTAATGCCTTGGTTAATATTAAAGTAGGCCACCACCAACTTTTTATTTTTGAGCTTGGCCAATTGCTTAGTTTGCTTATTGATATTTTGAAGCGTAACCTTTTCAATTGGATAATTACCCAATGCTTTTACCTTTTTATCAAAGAAACTGGTATTACCTGAGTTTAAAGTGATAAAGGTTACCTTATCTGATGGGTTTAATAGTAGGCTTGGATTGCCTTTGGTAAACACAGCATCGGCGAACATTTGCCTAAGCAAATCATCGGTTTTTGGGAGGTTGAGTTGGGATACTAGGTTTTTTATTTCAATGGGTTGCAGTTTATGCAACTGTGCCTTGTGTTTGGCTTCTAGTATTTTTTGAACCTTCAGATTGAGTTCTGCTTCAGGAAAGTCGTTTGTGATTACTGCATTCTTAATTACTGAAATTGCTTCTGGGATATACTCTGAAAAAATAAGCACATCGTTTCCTGCTTTTAACGCTTTCAGTTCTAATTCCCCTGGTTTATGGTATTTGGTAACCGCGCGCATATTTAGGGCATCGGTAAAGACGAGTCCTTTAAATCCCATTTTAGCTTTCAAAATATCCTGTATCAGAATTTTAGAAACTGAAGCAGCTTGGTTTTTTTGTTCGTCAATTTTTGGGATATTCAAATGTCCAATCATAATGGACTGTAAACCTTCTGCTATTAGTTTTTTGTAGGGTACTAAATCGGTACTATCTAATTCTTCTAGGCTTTTATTGAGGGTGGGTAGGCTTATATGGCTATCTTTTCCTACGTTTCCGTGACCTGGAAAATGCTTGGCGTTTGCTATGATGCCATGGTCTTGCAGGCCCTTCATATAGGCTGTGGAAAGGCTGGTTACTAAGGCAGAATTATCACCAAACGATCTATTCCCGATAATCGGATTACGTTTATTGGTATTCAAATCAACCACAGGACTAAACGAAAGGTGCACATTAAGCAGTTTCATTTGCCTTGCGATATCTTTGCCCATGGCGTACACTTGTTCGGGCTTGTTGGCACTGCCTAGCGTCATTTGCCTTGGGAAGCTTGGTACGCTATCTAATTGCATTCCCAATCCCCATTCGGCATCCATACCAATGAGCAGTTTTGTTTTAGCCATCGCTTGTAAGCGGTTGGTCATGATGGCTTGCCTTACCGGCCCCCCTTTCATAAAAATGAGTCCGCCAATATGGTGGTTCTCAACAAGATTGGCTAGGGCTTTAAAATGCTTTTCACTTCGGCAACTATAAGCATCGGCCATAAAAAGCTGACCTATTTTTTCATCTAAGGTCATTTGCTGCAAAGTTTGGGTAGCCCAAGCTTCTGAAGAAACTATGAAAGAATCTGGCTTAGATTTAGTTGTTGGTAAATTACGGTCTTTAGCCTCATGCTCTGTAAAGCCAAAAACGATGGCTATACAAATACAACTTAGGGCAATAAGAATCCAAACTTTCCGCATTTATTACCTAGCAATAAACCTGTTGTAGTAAAGGTGTTTACTACAAACATAAACGGAAGAAACTACCAATGCTACTTTTTGGTAGAAGATTCTGCTGGAATATCAGGATTGTTGATGGTGATACTCTTGTAAACGGCTTCTAACATTCTGGTACGAACGTTCATATTGATCAGTTTCTTGTTATCAACTGAAGGGTAAACTCGGTTACTCAAGAATACAAAAACCAAGTTATACATAGGGTCTGCCCAAACACACGTACCTGTAAATCCTGTATGCCCAAATGCATTTACACCTGCGGTGCTAGGCAAGGCACTTAATGCCAAATTAGGGTTTACTTTATCCCAGCCTAACCCACGATAACCTGGGCTTTGGGTAGCAATAAATGTATCAAGTGTAGATTTTTGGAAGTAATCTATACCTGCATAGCTGCCACCTTGCAGGTTCATATACATAACCTTGGCAAGGTCATTAGCATTGCCAAAAAGGCCTGCATGACCACCTATACCTCCTAATAAAGCTGCGCCTTGGTCGTGCACTAAGCCATGCACAAGGGTTTTGCGGAATAAAGAATCGGCCTCGGTAGGGGCAATTTGTTTTTTATCGACAGTTTTTTCCGGTATAAATCCTAGACTACCAGCACCTAAATTGTGGTACATTTCTTCTGAAAAGCTTTCTACGGTTTCGGCTAGTAAAGTATCGGCAATACGCTTCAAGAAGTAAAAACTCAAGTCGGAATACTTATAAGGATAGGTAGTGCTATCGGCATTCTTTTTTAATCTAGGCGAACGCAGAATTTGTGCCCAAATACTATCTTGAGTAAAGCTCGCGCTATATAAAAATGGAGCTACTTTATTGGGAAAAGTATCTGATTGCACAGGCGAATACCAAAAACTTGATGGCCTGCCTGATGTATCAATTGTGTTTTTCCAGAATGGGATAAAGGACTGCAAACCAGCGGTATGCGTTAGTAACTGCCTTATAGTTGTAGTTTGAAACTGTGTATTTCTGAAACTTGGTAAGTAATCTGCCACCGTGCCATTTAACGAAAGCGCTTTGTTATCATACAAATACATAATGGCTTGCAGGGTAGCTGCAACCTTGGTTACTGAGGCAACATCGTAAATAGTGCTGTTGTTAATCTTAGTAGTATCCTGATAAGTAAGGGTTCCAAAGTTTTTCTGATAAACCACGGCTCCATCTTTCATTACCAATACTTGCATCCCTGGAGTAGCTTTGGCTTTAATGGCATCGTTGGCAATTTTATCTATGTTTTCTAATTCACGCATTTGCATACCCAAGGCTGCTGGGTGCCTATACGTGATACGACCAACTTCCTTCGTATGCTGATGAAAGCCTAATGTAAGCGCCTCGCTCACATTCACAGGTAGCATACCACCGCCTGCACTACCTCCAAATATAATTTGAGGGGCAAGCCTATGGGTATAGGCATTATCTTCATACATACAAACTACACTAGGTTGCTTTCTGAAGTTTTTTAGGGAATATGGGTTGCCAAAAACCACCAAAATTACCTTGGCCTGCTTGCTCAGGTTTTCTAATAAACTCAGGTACTTAGGACTTATGTTCGTTTTAATGCTTGCTCTATTATTTACTCTGAACAAACCAACAATTACCGTATTCAAACCTTTAATTTTATCTAATAATGAATCGGTATAAGCAGGGGTGGTTTTATCGTCTATGTTGTAGTGGGTAAAGGTGCTGTAATTATCAAGCATTGCCTGAAAATTGCTCGGATTCTTGGCATTGATTGATATGCTGATAAAGTTGCCATTCAACTTTTTGATGGGCAACATGGCATTCTCGTTCGCTACTACTGTGGCGGCCTTTAAATAGGTTTCTTCAATAAAGGCTTGGGTTTCTGGTCGGTTTAAGTCCTGATATAAGTTCTTAATTTCTACAGGTTTGTAGTTTGCTAAGCCAGCAAAATACTTGGCTTCCAAAATTCGCTTTACGCTTTCTTCTAGATCCTTATAGCTTAAATCGCCTCTAACTAAGGCAGCTTTTATACTATCAATGGCAACGGGTACATCCTCTGGAAATAACAAAATATCGTTACCTGCTTTTAGCGCTAAGACTTCTAAAAGACCAGGCTTATAAAAGCTAGAAACCCCTTTCATATTGAGGGCATCGGTAAAGATAAGCCCCTTAAAGTTTAGCTTTTCACGCAGATATTTCTTTACAATATTGGGCGAAAGCGTACTCGCTCTATTAAATGCAGTATCCATACTAGGCACGTATAAATGCCCTACCATTATGGATTTAATTCCTCCATTGATAAGCTGATTGAAGGGAACCCAATCCGTTTCTTCTAACTGACCTACTGATTTACTGATTATTGGCAGCGAAAGGTGGCTATCAGATGCTGCATCGCCGTGGCCTGGAAAGTGCTTGGCATTTGCAAGGATTCCATTGTTTTGCAGTCCTTGCATATAAGCTTCGGAGAGTTTAGCCACTTGTTGTGGGTTTTCACCAAACGAACGGTTGCCAATTACAGGGTTCAATGGGTTGCTATTCACATCTACCACAGGGCTAAAAGAAACATGAACCCCTAATCTGCGGCATTGCCAAGCTATTTCTGCCCCCATTCTGTAGACCAAAGCAGGGTTATGGGTAGCCCCATAAGTCATTTGTAAAGGATAAATAGGAGTACTATCTAAGCGCATACTTAGTCCCCATTCGGCATCCATACCAATAAGTAATTTAGTTTTGGCAAGTGCCTGCAACCTGTTTTGCATAGTGGCTTGCCTTGTAGGGCCACCTTGAAAAAATATAAGTCCTCCAATTTTACTTTCAGTAATTAGTTTAGCTAGTTCAGCCTCGTGCTTGGCATCCTTATTGGAGTAGGCAGCCACCATAAATAGCTGTCCAATGCGCTCATCAATAGATAGTTGATTGAAAATACTATCTACCCAAATGCTTTTTTTAGAAGGCATTATTGGCTCTTCAGGCTTATTTCCCCCAGCAAATACATTACTACTTATGAGTAAGGTGAGAACATAAAAAAAGACACTATATTGCTTAGGCATTACCTCAAATTCAGCTATTTACTATATATTTCGCTGGCAAAGCTAATCAATGCCAAGCAACATTCAATTTACCTTGTAATAGTGCTTAAGGAAATATGCTGGAAACCCTAACAAGCATAGATAGAACCTTACTTCTATTTATAAACGAATTGCACCACCCTGTATTGGATGGAATAATGATGGCCTTTACGCACAAGCTTACTTGGATTCCCTTGTATTTGGGCATTATTGGGTTTTTGGTTTATAGGTACGGCAAAAAGGCAATTAGCATTGTAGTGATGATAGTGCTTTTGGTAGTTGCTGTCGATCAGTTTTGTGCACGAGTATTAAAACCTGGTTTTGAAAGGGTAAGGCCTTGCCACGCCTCAGATTTGCAGCCTTATATCCATACGCCTTTAGGTTGTGGTGGTCAGTACGGTTTTGTAAGCAACCACGCAGCTAATACTTTCGCATTGGCAGCAATCATGTTTTTAATGTTCAATTACAGACACCCTAAGGTAAAATGGCTTTTCGTTTGGACATTCCTAGTTTCCTATTCTAGAGTGTATTTAGCTGCCCATTACCCTGCCGATGTAGTGGCCGGTTCGCTAGTTGGAGGTGTTTTTGCGGCTGTGTTTTATTACTTTTATAGAAGGCTAGCTTCTATGCTAGGCGATAACAGTTTCTTTTTAATAAAGGCACTTCGATAAAATACTGTAATCTTGCAGGCGTTTTACCTGCATTAGCTACTATGAAACTCGCATTTCGCAAACAAGGAGAAGGAAGTAAGAACCTAATTATATGCCACGGTGTATTTGGCTCCTCAGATAACTGGCTCACTGTAAGTAAACTGCTTTCTCCAGCATATACCATTTGGATGGTTGATATGCGCAACCACGGCCGAAGTGAACATACAGAAGTGCATAGTTATGAAGCTATGGCTGCCGATTTGGTAGAATTTATTACCGACCATCACTTACTAGGTGCTGTACTGCTTGGGCATAGTATGGGTGGAAAAGCTGTAATGCAATTCGCTTGGAAGCATAGCCATTTAATCAGCAAGTTAGTTGTGGTTGACATTGCTCCTCGTTTTTACGGAAAGCACCACGATAATATATTAGAGGGCTTAGCAGCTATCCCAATTGCTACTTTGCAAAATAGACAAGATGCCGATACAATTTTGTCCCAATATGTTAAAGAATCAGATACACGTCAGTTTCTACTTAAAAACCTTTATAGAAAAGAAGAAGGTGGTTTCGGTTGGAGAATAAACTTGCCAACACTTAAAAATACCATTGAAAATATAGGCGAAAGCTTGCCAGAAACAGCTGAAATTGCCTTGCCTACACTGTTTATAAGAGGTGAATTAAGTTACTATATTAGAGATACAGACCTTGAACTAATAGGACAAATTTTTAAAGATTACCAGTTAGTAACCATAGCCAATGCGGGTCATTGGGTACAAGCTGAACAGCCTAAGGCATTTGCCGAGGCACTTAATGCGTTTATATAATTGTGAAGAGTTTTAGTAAGTACATATTGGTGTTTTTAATGTTAGCAGTTGCTTTTAGTGCCTGCCAGCAAAAACGCTATTACGATTATATTATGGACGATAACGGTACCGATAAACCCGTTATCTATAAAGATACCCTTGCCAGCGATAAGCGCAAGGAAAGGGTAAAGAAACCTAAACGCAAAACTTTTTACGGTATTAAAACACGTAAAGCATACACCAAAACGGTGAAAGGTAGAAATGTTACCTATGAGTTATTCTATATTTTAAAGAAGCCGCAACCTCCGCAGCCATTTGTGAAAGATATCTATTGGTTTCACACCAAAAGAAGGCAAGTTATTGTAGGAGCTATCCCTGAAAAGGAAAAGCGATACGCAAAAATTATGCACGGCCCTTACCGCAAGGTTTTGAACAAGCAAACCGTGGAAGAGGGTATCTTTTATTTGGGAGCCAAACACGGCCGATGGGAAAAATATGAGACAGGTGAGCAAGAGATATTGGCCGATAAATTAAAGTATTACAAAGGTCATTCTAAGGAAGCCTTAATTACTTACTACGACTTGGAAAAGACCAAGGTAAAGGAAGTTATCCCTGTAATCAACGGTAAAAAGGAAGGAGAATACCTGTTCTTTACGCCTGCTGGTGTGCTTATTGAAACAGGCAAATACGAAAACGATATTAAGGTAGGGCAGTGGAAAGAATTCTTTGAACAGAAAGGACGTATCAAAAAAATATGGCAGCATGCACCTGATGGCTTTGCTACAAGTTTTGTGGGTTACCTGATGTATGAATACGACTTCAATGGGATAATGACATATTCCAAGGAGGAAGAGGACAAAAAGAAGAAAAAATAGCCTTATTTTATGGTTTAAAGGTACATATATAGTTTTTTATACAAGCAATGGTATTACATTTGGATTAAATACCACATAACCAAAAAAATGAAAGTATTAACTATCCTAGTTGCGCTATTAGTTTCAATTACTAGTGTTTCAGCGCAAGCAAAAAAACAGCCTGCTAAATCAAAAAAAGTTACTACAGCATCAAAAAAAGCTACTTCAAAATCTGATGCTTATATATTAGTAAGCTCTACAGCAAAAGGAAGCTTATTTTTAGATGGTAAGGCAAGTGGTTCTGTAACACCAAAAACTCCTTTAAAAGTTAACCTGCCTGCTATGGGTAGCTTTAAAGTAAAGGTAGTTTCTGCTGAAAACTCGAAAGATGTTTTAGAGCAAGTTGTTAAAGTTACAGCTAAAGGACAAACCCTTGTCGATTTAGATTTAGCTTCAGTAATCAAAACTAGAAAAGACAAAGAAGCAGAAGCTGAACGCAAAAAGCCTTTCATCTCCAAATTGGTAGGTAAACTAATTATGGTTGAAGGTGGTGAATTCAATATGGGTTGCACTGCTGAACAAACTGAGTTTTGTGAGCCAGCGGAAAAGCCATCTCACAGAGTGAAAGTAGGTAATTTCTATATGGGTGAATCGGAAATTACCCAAGGTCAGTGGATTGCTGTAATGGGCGATAACCCAAGCAAGTTCCCAGATTGTAAAGAATGTCCGGTTGAAAATGTAAGTATGGACGATATCAATGCTTTTATTAAAGAATTGAACCGTAGAGAAGGTGCTGACAAATACCGGCTACCTACAGAAGCTGAGTGGGAATATGCTGCCAAAGGCGGTAACAAACCTCACGGATTTATGTACAGTGGTGGCAAGGAGCTAAATGAAGTTGGCTGGTTTAAAGAAAATAGTGGAGGCAAAACGCACCCTGTTAAGACTAAAACTGCTAACAACCTTGGCTTTTATGATATGAATGGTAATGTAGATGAGTGGTGTGTTGATAACTATGAAGCCTACGGAACCGATTTTGAAGAAAATCCTAAAGTAAGCAATGGCGATAAGTACTATGTAGTACGCGGTGGTTCTTGGGGCGATGTACCTGCAGATTGCAGAGTTACCGTGCGTGACCAAGAAGAGCGCAAAGCCAGGTTCGATACCTTTGGTTTCCGTATAGTAAGGAATTACTAGTCAATTTAGAATTGATTATAAATATAAAAGCAGCGAGGTGACTCGCTGCTTTTTTGATGGTTAATTATAACTCAAATTACCTTGCTCTCTCAAAGCTTATTGGTCTGAACTCCCATTTGTGCAGGTAGTAGTCATTTTCTACTACGCGCTTTCCGTTTGAAAAGGCAAGAAAGGGATTTTCAGATGCTGAACTCGCAGTATCGGCAAAGTAAACGCTATCACGAGCATCGCCCCAATAAGGGCGATAGTTGTAATGCGTTACCTTTCCATTAGCAAAATGCAATTCAAGCCTTTCAAATTGACCCCAATTACGTGTTGAGGTAAATGGGGTATTTTGAAAAGTTTTTTGATTTGATTTAACTGAAATAGTAAGCCTTTCAATTGATCCATTTTTTACAAATAAGGAATCAATGAATCTTCCTTCCCTTCTGGTATTTGAGGAGTCATAAAATGCCTTTAAAGTAAAATCATAACCAGTATTATTGGTTATTTGGTAAACTGATTTGGTTAAAAGCCTTGGGACCGACTCAGGAACGCTATCACAAGAGAAAAACACCATAATAAGGAAAACTATTACTAAAACTTGTTTCATAACGCTCCTAATTGGTTGTTTCAATATCTTCAAAGTTGGCATCTGATCCAAAACGGTTACAAGGGGTTGCTACCCAATAATCAAACATTTCTTCGATTTTATCTTCAGTAGGGTTATCGTAATTATTAATTATAAAGTTAATAACTAATACCCAAAAAGCAGCGAGGTGACTCGCTGCTTTTTTGATGGTTAATGCGTTATTTGCTTTTCAATGGATACTACTTCGCTGTAACCTTTGGAGCTGTAACCTTACGAATAAGTAAGTAAATAGCATAAAGCATACAAGCATAGCTACCATAAGTAGTGACTATTAGAATCCAATCCACGCCTATTTTAGCGAGTGGGAAAACTAAGAATGTCGCAAGTAAAAATGCAATAATAGAAGTACCGAAAAACAGGAATAGGATTCCTCCCCAAGTTGGATTGGTTGGTTTCATATATGGTTTTTATTTAGTTTTAGGAATTTCAGGTAAAAGTTTGCCATTACAATCTACAGCATCCCAGCCAAATTTAATAGCAAAAAAACAATAAATGTTAGCAGCTAAAACGGTGGGTCCTGTCATTGTTGCGGGATGGTTATTATAAAAACAAAGTGTATATTCCATACATTCTGCTTTGTCTTTCCAAGGACGTAGATTAGGAAAATTAGGCAAGTCTGGGTTTTGCGTTTCGTTAACCCTTAAACCATTATTAACATCATAATAGGCTATATAATTAACATCGTCGATTGGAGCATAAATATACTCTTTTCCTGAGTAACTGCTATTTGTCGAAGTATTGGCAGAATAAAGGTAAACAGTTCCCATAATTGTATTTCCTGAAGTACTATTCAAGGTATCCATAGTCCAAGTTATACATCCGAAGTCATTTCCTAGTAGTTTAGTTGAACGAGTAATAAAAAGCACTACACCGTTCATGTTATTAGGAATTTTGTACCAAGCAGTATCATTTCCTGGGTCAAATGATGCTTGATATTCCGATGATGCCTTTAGTTTTAAAAGGTCAGGATCAGAAGCACTAACAAGTATTGGAGTGCCTGTTTGAAACGTCAAACCAGAAAGAGGTTTCATGACCGTTTCATTACCTTTATTAGGTTTCGGCTCATCATTTTTTTCTTGATGAGAGCATGCAACTGTAAGAAACAGTGCAGGAATTAGGAGTAGCTTTCGCATAATTTTAATGATTTTTAAACTAAGTGCAATTACCCCCCCACCAATGTTAATTTATTGTTAATTAAATATTAATAAATAGTTAAATTTTAGTATTTTAAAGTAACATATATTAATAGTGATATTTTATCTTGATTTAATGCAATTATTTATCCTTTTAAATAGGAAGTAAATCCCTAGAAGCAATGTAAAGTGGTTATTACTTGTTATACAAACTGCAAAAGATCCATGTTTATAAGTATTAGTTTATGTGGCCAAATTAGAAGTGTAAGAATAATACTACCATTATTAGTAGTATTTGGAGGTAGTTTAGTTTATGGAAATTCATCTTAGTAATTAGTATGCAATTATTAATACAAAATTGCATTAATAAGTAACTACAAATTCACATAAAAATAAACCTCCCTAACTAAACTTCATTGCCTTTACTGGACTTATTCTATTCACTACCACCAACGGTAACACTAACGATAGGGCAGTAATGGTTAGTGTAATTAGGTTAATCACCAAAAAGTCGGTCCACGGCCAAGCAATGGGCACAAAACTCATATAGTAGTTTTCAGGATCTAGCGGTATTATTTGGAATTGCCATTGTAGCCACGCTAGTAAAAAGCCTATGGCATTGCCAATTAACATTCCTTGTAGTAGTATTCTGATACCTGTGAGCAGGAATATATTTCTCACTTGCAGGTTGTTAGCGCCTATGGTTTTTAAAATCCCCACCATTGGGCTGCGTTCCAAAACCATCAGCAATAAGGTGCTTGCCATATTAAAGCAGGCTACTATAATGATGAGGATAGTTAGTATTTCTACGTTCCTACCTATTACTTGTAGCCAATCAAATATTTGGGCGAATCGTTGGGTTACCGGGGTTATGCCCAATTCCACAGGTAGGGATTTTTCTATTTTACCTGCCTCGTAAATCCAGTTTTCTTGGTCTTTAAGTAGCACTTCTAATCCGTGGGCGGTTCCGCTTGGCCAAGTGTTGAGTTCTCTTATCAGCTCTATATCCGTGAAAATAAAGCTGTTATCATAGTCTTCTAGTCCGCTGGTGAAAGTGCCCACTACTTGCACTTTTCTAAATTTCGGCGGATTCTGTAAAAAGTAAAGCCAAGCCACGCTATCTACTCCTGTTTGAAGTAGGTTAGCTTGTTTGGTGCTTACTATTATAGGGACCAGATTGGTATCGGCTAGGGTTTTACTAAGATTAGCGTCTGTAATTTGGGCAAAACCAGTGGGTAGGTGTTTTAGGTCGTACCCTTTTACGAGCACGCCTTGCAATTGAGAACCCGTTTTTAAAATAGCGGGCTTTTGAGCAAACACCACCGCACTTTTTACACTTGGATTTTCAGATAAAGCACCAGCAAGTGCATTGGCATTAGGAATATCAGGCAGTTCATAAGCCGATTCTGAAAGTCCGTTTATAGTGAAATGGGCATTAAGTCCGTATATCTTCCTTTCTATCTCATCGCGAAAGCCTTTTAGTATGGCTACACTCAAAATCATTACCGCCATACCTAAGGCTATGGTAATGGTGGCAATTCTAATTACGGTTGCAGCAAAACTTTGCCCTTTGTTAAAGCGTATTTTCTGACTGATGTATAGGGCTACGTTCACTTTTTAGGTTAAGATATTACAAGGGTACTTTTTTGTAATGCAGTGCAAATATAATCTACTCTGTAATGCTCAAGTTTGTATTGTATAAATACCACCCCCGATAAATGAAACTAAACAAGATTAATTTAAGGTTGCTACTTGCCATAGTACTCTTGGTTGGTGTAATGACCGATTCAGCCTTGAAGCTATTTAGTAACAGTAGTTATACTGCATCGCCAGCCATGGTGAGTAGGGTAGCAGCCAAATAAAGTTTTCAATATTAACGCCAATTTCGGCATTAGAATACCTGAAATAGTTTTCAGGTATTTTTTTGTGGCTAATTTGCAGCTTATGAAATGGCGCCTATCGGTTTTTGGGGTTTTTGCATTGCTTTTTTGGCAGGTAGATAGCTATGCCCAAATTGCCGATAAAGTGAGCTGCAAGATTAACTTCTTAACAGATAGTATTAAAATTGGGCAGCCTGTGGCGGTTTCTGTATTGGTGAAGCACCCAGTAAACTCTGAGGTTTTGTTTCCTGATAGCAATTTGAATATTGAACCACTTCAAATTATTGAAAAATCTTGGTTCCCCACTAAGTCAGATTCTTTATTTAGTACCGATAGTGCCATTTATTGGGTAACTACTTGGCAACCAGCTAGAGGGTACTCGCTTTCGTTTCCTGTGTATTTGCTAAATGAATTAGGCGATAGCACCACAATTATCAGTAATTCAGATACCTTGTTTTTCAAGTCGGTTTTTGTGCCACAGCAAAGCAAAGGGGTAAAAGCTGAAACCAACTTCTCCTTTATCCAGCCCTTGTTTAACTATCCGTATTGGGCATTGGGTGGGGGATTAGCCTCTGTTGTTGTGATTGCGTTGTTGTTTTTCTTCGCCAAGCCTTTGCAGCGAGGGATAAGGCTATTGTTACTTTGGCGAACAGCAAGAATTTTCGATAGTAATTTTGAAAGATTAGCATTACAGGCTACTAGGTCTAAAAATATCAAGCTATTGGAGCAATCGTTAAACCTTTGGAAGCAGCATTTGGAACGACTTACCAATAAGGCTTTTACCACTTATACCACCAAAGATTTCTATAACGATTTGGAAGACGAGCAGCTATTGGAAGTACTTCAACGTATAGACAGAGGTATTTACGGTGGCTCTGAAGAGGTAATTGGTGCCGATATTTTTCCCGTGTTAAAGGGCTATGCCCTCAAATTTTACAAGGAACGGAGGCTTGCCATAAGCAATGAATAACGATCCGATATTAAACGGGCTGTGGTTTTCACTAGGTTGGTTTTCGCCAGCTAAGTTATTCGCCTATAGCTATGGGCGTCCCTTGTTTTTATATGCCATTGGCTTTATTCCCTTGGTATTTATATTCAGGTTCCTGATTTATAATAGCTTCAGGTTTAGATTTAAAGTAGCCCCAATAGAAGGAAAACTCACGAGAAGCTGGACTTCTTGGTTGCGTTTTGTGCCAGGTACTTTACTTAGTTTGGCTATTGGCTGTGTACTGCTTGCCTTATCAAGACCACAAACCAGTGAAGTATTTCAGGAACAGTTAGCCCAAGGGATAGATATTGTAATTGCCCTAGATGTATCAGAATCAATGGGTATTGAAGATTTGCAGCCCAATAGGTTGGAAGCAGCTAAAGGCTTGGCTCAGCAATTTCTAATAGCCAGAAAATCTGATAGAATTGGGTTAGTTGCCTTTGCAGCACAATCTTATAGCGTAATGCCCTTAACACCAGATAAAGCCTTGTTGGCAGCATCGTTAAAAAACTTTGACTTTGCTATGATTGAACAAGGGGGCACAGCTATTGGCAATGCCCTAGGAGTTTCTATTAACCGTTTGCGTAGTAGCCAGAGTAAAAGCAAGGCTATCCTTATTATATCAGATGGTAATAATACTGCTGGAAATATAGACCCTAACACGGCTGCTACTCTTGCCAAAGCGTTTAAAATAAAGATTTACAGCATTTTGGTGGGTAAAGGCGGTTTGGTTCCTTTTGGTAAGAATTCCGATGGTACCATTCAGATGATTGATAACTCAGTAGATGAAAGCACCCTCAGAAATGTAGCCCGTCTGTCAGATGGTAAGTATTTTAGAGCAACTGATAACGCCGCACTTACCACAGTATTCAAAGAAATAGACAAATTGGAAACCAGTAATGTTAAGCTAAATACCTACACTTTAAGTACCGATTACTATGCCATCTATAGTGCTTGGGCACTCATTTTTATTGCCTTATGGCTTTTTTCGAAGGCTACTTTTATGGGTAATATACTGGAAGACTAATTTTACTAGGCAAAATTAGGACTAAAGATTAGCCGTGCTATTGTTAAGGGAATATTGTTTTTATACAAATTTTGCCGTTTCGTTGGTTTCTGGCATAAGCTTTTTGTAATTTTACCACCTCATTAAAGAACATTCATCGGCGTTCTTGGGTTATGGAACCTTGTTATTGCTGATATATTGATTAGTATTTAACTGAAAAGTACCCGAACAACGCGTTAATAACAACAATGAAAAAAGCTCTTATCACTGGTATTACTGGGCAGGATGGTGCCTACCTAACTGAACTTTTGTTAAACAAAGGTTATGAAGTTCACGGTATCAAACGTAGATCTTCTTTATTTAATACCGACCGTATTGACCACCTGTACCAAGATCCTCACGATAAGAATATCCGTTTTAAGTTGCACTACGGCGATCTTTCAGATTCTACCAACTTAATCCGTATTATTCAGGAAGTTCAGCCAGACGAAATATATAACTTAGGTGCAATGAGCCACGTAAAAGTGAGCTTTGATACTCCTGAGTACACTGCTAATGCCGATGGTATTGGTACGCTTCGTATTTTGGAAGCTATCCGTATTTTAGGATTAGTTGAAAAAACTAAGATTTACCAAGCTTCTACTTCTGAACTTTATGGTTTAGTACAAGAAGTTCCTCAATCTGAAAAAACTCCATTTTACCCACGTTCGCCTTATGCTGTGGCTAAAATGTATGCATATTGGATTACAGTAAACTATCGTGAAGCTTACGGTATGTATGCTTGTAACGGTATCCTATTCAATCACGAATCACCTTTACGTGGCGAAACTTTCGTAACCCGTAAAATTACCAGAGCGGTATCTCGTATTGCTATGGGTTTACAAGAAAAATTATTCTTAGGTAACCTAGATTCTCAACGCGATTGGGGCCACGCTAAGGATTATGTAGAAGCTATGTACCTTATTCTTCAGCAAGAAAAGGCCGAAGACTTTGTAATTGCTACTGGCGTAACTACCCGTGTACGTGAGTTTGTACGTATGGCTTTTGCAGAATGTGGTATTACTGTTGAATTTAAAGGTGAAGGTGTTAATGAAGTAGGTTTTGTAACCGCTTGTAATAACCCAGAATACCAAGTTGCTATTGGTAAGGAAGTTGTAGCGGTCGATTCTCGTTACTTCCGTCCTACAGAAGTAGAACTATTAATTGGCGACCCTACCAAGAGCAAGACTCAACTAGGTTGGGAACCAAAATACGATCTTAAAATGCTCGTTAACGATATGATGACTGCTGATATCAAGCTATTTAAGCGTGATACATACCTTCAAAAAGGTGGTCACAAGATTATGAACTATCACGAGTTATAGTAGAAAATAATAATCCAAGGGGCGTTCTTAATTAGGACGCCCTTCTTGGTAAAAACAATCATTTTCAATGGAAAAGAACGCCAAAATTTATATTGCTGGTCACCGTGGTATGGTGGGTAGTGCTATTATGCGTAACCTACAAGCGGCAGGTTACAACAACTTTGTAACCCGTACAAGTAGTGAATTAGATTTAAGAGATACCCAAGCTGTAGCTAGTTTCTTTGCTGCCGAAAAGCCTGATTATGTGTTTTTAGCAGCGGCAAAAGTGGGTGGTATTGTCGCTAACAATACTTACCGTGCCGATTTTATCTATGAGAACTTAATGATTCAGAACAATGTAATTCACCAATCGTATTTGAACGGGGTGAAGAAACTATTGTTCTTGGGATCGTCTTGTATATATCCAAAAATGGCGCCTCAGCCGTTGAAGGAAGAATACTTACTTACTGGCTTATTAGAGCCTACCAATGAGCCTTATGCCATTGCAAAAATTGCTGGTATTAAGATGTGCGATGCATACAGAGATCAGTATGGCTGTAACTTTATATCGGTAATGCCTACAAACCTATATGGCCCTAACGATAATTACGACCTTAACAATAGTCACGTATTACCAGCACTTATTCGTAAGTTCCACGAAGCTAAAATGAGCGGTAATGCAGAAGTAGTTTGCTGGGGTAGCGGTTCGCCAATGCGCGAGTTCTTACACGCCGATGATTTGGCTGAGGCTTGTGTGTATTTGATGCATAATTATAGTGAGCCTAGCTTAGTTAACATTGGCACTGGTACCGATGTAACAATTAAGGAATTGGCAGAGACTGTGGCCAAAACTGTAGGTTTTGAAGGTACTATATTTTGGGATACAACCAAACCAGATGGCACTCCTCGTAAACTGATGGATGTAAGTAAGTTACATAGCTATGGCTGGAAGCATAAAATTGAACTTGCCGATGGTATTGCTTCAGTTTATGCTGAAGTAAAAGATACTTTAATGGCTCCAAGAGCTTAAACAAATTTTGGATTTAATTCATAGTTCATTAAAAAAGCCCGCGAAGCGGGCTTTTTTAATGAACTATAGTTTAGCGTTGGTTTTTAAGCTATATGTTCGACTGCCTTGTTTGAAGTAACCTTCACACAATCGTCTATTTCAAAGCCTATCATCAACATATCATCGGTTTGAGGGGTGTTTCCTTGCCATTGAGTAAGGCTGTGTTCAAGTATTTCACCAATGTAATTACTCGGTTTTTTGCTATTTGAAATTAGGGTTTCCCTAAGCTGATTAATCATAAATTTCTTACCGTTTTTGATACCTATTTGGTCTGTAATGCCATCGGTAAACAAATAGATTTGATCGGTCTGTTGTAAAGTAATCTCAATTTGATCGTAGCATTCTAATAGGTTAATGCAGCTTCCAATTGAAAACTTACTGCCTTTGGTTTCTATCAATTCGCCATTTCTTACAATAAGTAAAGGTCTTTTAGCACCTGAAAAAAGTAATTGTTTGGCATCTGGACTTATTCTAATTAAGGCAATATCCATTCCTTCGTGAGTATTTACAGCTCCTTCTGAATGCGATTTGCGTATTCTGATATTCAGGTTCTCGAGAAAATCTTTTGGGGTAGGGAGGTGCTTTTCTTCAAATATCTGATTTAACAATGTAGCTCCTAAAACGGTCATTAATGCTCCTGGTACACCATGTCCGGTACAATCGGCTACTGCCAAATAGGTATATCCTGCTTTTTGCCGGAACCAGAAGAAATCGCCACTTACAATATCTTTCGGTTTACTAATGATAAAGCAATTTGGCAACTTGTTGTTTAACTCATTTACGGGAGAAAGGATAGATTCTTGTATTTTTTTGGCATAGCTAAGGCTGTCTGTAATTCTAAGGTAGGCAGCCTGTAGTTCTACTTGTTGGGTTTTAATTGCACTATTCTGTAAAACGATTTCTTCGTTTTGGTTTGCTAATTTTATGTTGGCAGAATCTAATAAATAGCGCTGGGTAATTTCAGTAAGGAAAGCATCGTAACGCATTTTGCCTGTGATTGCAGGGATTAGCATAGCTGTAAATACTACTAAACCTCCATTTCTGAAATGAATATTGAAGGTATCGATCCCAAAAAACAAGAAGAACACTATTGATAAAAGTAAAGCATATCCAACAAAAACTAGGCTATTCATAGGCCGCCAAGCAAGTGCAGCCCCCAGACTCAGATAATAAGCGGCAGCCCCTAAGTTATAAGTGAGCATTGCATTTTCTGGAACCACGTTCATGGTATATAGTACCTGACAAAGTAATGGCGCCAACGATAAATGAGTGCCTACTTCCATATTCAGCAAGTTTTTTGATACAAGCGCATATAATCCTAAACAAAAAACTAAAAGTGTTATTCTTATAATTATGAACTGATCGAATACTAAAGGTGCTAAGAACCAGTCAAAAGGTAACCAAGCCAGATTGATTAGTGGAGTAACTAATAAACCAAGCAAGGAGGTAGATTTAAAAGTTCTAATCCGTTCTTCGTCAATTCTTGATTTTGGAATTTTATCGTAGGAACTATACTGCATTTTTAACTTTTTAATAGTGTTTACAGCGGATAAATATGCTAATGAAAATAGAGTTGTTATTGATTTTTGAAGTAAGCAATATGTTTACTTATCTGAAATTTAGCTAGAAGAACTAGGTTAGACTTAAAGGTGACTATTTTTGCTCACTTTGTTTTGCCATCATAGTAATATATATGGTGAAATGAGTGATAAAGATATTTGAATAACATGATTAATTTTTGGCAACGCAAGCCTAAGTTCAACAATAATTCCGCTGCAGTTGATAGAATTGGGGGACCTTCTATCACTTATGGAGAACTACATACTTTGGCAGAAACTATCAATATTATGCTACCCAAAGAAAAGCAATTGGTAGCCTTATTGTGGACCAATAGTATTCATTGTTTAGCAGGTTACCTATCGGCGCTAAAAGGAGGACACACAGTTATTGTATTAGATGGAGCAGCGCCAGCCACTACTTTATACCCAATACTGCAAACCTATATGCCAAACTATGTTTGGAAGCCTAAAAATTGGGGAAACCCTAATGCTGTATTAGGCAAAGAATATAGTTTGATGCCATTTAATGAAGATGCTATTCAACTAAATCCCGATTTAGCTTTACTTATGCCTTTGCCAGAAGCAGGAACAAGCGGCTTAATGCGTTATAGCTATGAAAGTTTACAACACCAGGCAGAATCGTTGGCGGAGTTTATAGACGTGAAGGAGATTGATAAGGTACTTCAGTTAGTTCCTTATATATCAATTACTGGCTTAGGACTTTTAAACGCTTGCATTCACAGAGGTAGCTGTCAAGCTTTTGTTGGGGAAGAATATACAGCAGATGAAAGCGGTTCCTTTTTTGAAGATTTCAAACCTACAGTTTTACTAACCGATAGCTATTCAATAGAATCTGATAAGCTGATAAAATTTGAATTACCTAGTGTTTCACAAGTTGTGCTGATAAATTACTTTGGTATAAAGCCACAACTTCCAAATTGGGTAAGTACAAAAATTGTAAGTAACGTAACGGTGCAATCCATTTTTCAGATTGCTTCAATAGGAGTAGTATCTGGTTTAGTAGTAGGTTCAGAAGTAGCAAGTAGTTTAACTTTTGGTAGCGCACTGCCTTTGACCAGATTAGATGTACTAGATAGTAATACTGGTATTAAGGTTAAGCAAGCAGATACCCAAGGCAATTTATTGTTAAGAAGTATAGGATTACCATATGGGCCAGCAACTGAGATTTCAGACCTAGACTTACCAGATGTATTTGAAGGAAAGCTAGACCTAAATTGCACTGGCTATTTTGCTGAAAGTGGTCTTTACTATTTTGCTGAATAATTCTAAGGAGATTGGTAAAGAATTACGGTAAAACAAAAAGTCAGGCTAGGGGCCTGACTTTTTGTAGCATAAATAAACCACTATGAAACAAACAAATTTGCCCAAATAGTCTTATCAACTACTTAGAGCAAGCACAAATATACTATTCTTTTACGGAATTGCACTATATCGGGAATTTTAGTATAGAACATAAAAAAGCCACAGTTTTGCAACTGTGGCTTTGTATTATTTAAGTTAACTAAAGTTATTACTTGAGTACTTGAACCCAGCCTTTAAAGGTGCCTTTAGTTTTCTTATTGGTAACTAAGTAGTAGTACATACCGCCAGGAACGTTATTAGCATTCCAATCGTTTTTGTAATCTGAGTTTTCATAAATGATTTGTCCCCATCTGTTAAATACAGATAACTCATACTCTCCGCCTTCAGCTAAGAATTGAAGGTAATCGTTTTTAGGGTTGTCATCGCCAGGTGTGATTACGTTAGGGAATGTTGGGATTTTTAAGATCACTTCAATACAAGTATCAAGGATACAAGTATTTCTGTTTACAGCAGCACTTAGCTGATCATAAGCTCTCAAACAAGCTCTAACTCTTACAGTATCTGTACCTGGAGGCGCTGTTCTGTATTCTCTAACGTAAGTTTGATTAAAATCGTTAGTAGTAAAACGAACAGAATCTTCAAATGTCCACTCGTAAGTAATACCATCTGAAGGTAAGCCCTCAAGTCTGTCAGCAATTAAACGCTTAGATGCATTAGAAAATTCAATAGAAGCAGGGAATGTAGCTACACCATCATTTAAAACTTTTTCACCAATGGCAGGTACTACTTGAATTGCATTCCTAATGTAAAGGGCTGGACGACCAAAACCAGGGATTATATTATCACAGCCGTAGGTAGAGTCTATAACTCTTACACGATAGTAAGCAAATTCATCTGGTACAGTTACAGGATTTAAGAACTGACCAAATGCTACGCTATCGCCAAGGAAAGGAGATTCGTTACTTGATACTGAGTACCAAGTATAAGAACGCTTTTCTGTTGCAGGGTTAATGATTGATAAACCACCTGGACCTTCTGCATAACAAGTAGTATCGGCCGATACAATGTTTGCATTTGGAATAGGGAAGAATCTGACAGTGTACGTCTTTTGATCTTCACAGCCAGTGCTTAAAGGATTACCAACTACACCCAATGGGAAGCGATGCTTTAATCTAAAGTATCTACTTTGAATGCCTTCAGTTCCAGGGTTTTCTAGAATACTGTCAGCTACGAAAATAACACTTACCTTTTTCCACTCTGTTAACTGAGAAGATGGTCTAAATCTAGGTGAGCTTGTGCTTAAATTACCAAATGGCGGTGCCGATGGTATTTCACTTATTTTGCCAGGCCTATCAATCGTAAACCAATCATCGTCGTTTTGGTTGGTTTCTCCACCAAGTGCAGTAAGTTTGAGTACTTGCCAATCATAAACCCCTATTGTAGTATCTGTTGAAGCTGGAGCTTCTAAAGGGAAATCGAACCGTTTATTGAGTGTGACGGAAAGCGTGTCAAAATTATTGGGTAGGGCACATCGGACGTTTCCAACAAAGTTTCTGACCAGATAAGGAGATATAACAAACTTCACGGTATCGTCAATATACCTATCACCGCAAATATCTGGGATAGTATCCTTGTATCTTATTGCAAATCTGCCAGCTCTACCTGGAGTAAAGTTTATTCTCCAAAGTGCAGCAGAAATAGGATCATCTACTGGTAAAACTTCGTTCACAGCAAATGATGTACTATCAACACCATCAGGGGTATCGGCATCTAATTGGAATACTTTAAAATCGTTAGTTCCAATTTGATCGTTTCTGGTTGGGCTTGTAAATCTTACTACAACACCACCAGAGGCACAATAATTACTGTCTTGTAATAAGGCAGTATCTAGTTTGTAAGCAGAAGGTACTGGGCTAACGTCGGCAGTAATACCGTCGCGTAATTCGTTGGCGCAACGGCCGCGGAAATCTACTTTATAACCTTTAAGGTTGTTATTGGTAAAGCCATCTACCGCTAGTATATAACGTTCTCCAACAAAAACAGGGAATGGAGCACCATAACGACCGCCTTGAGCGCCTTGGTCACAAGATGGGGTAGTACCATCAGGTAATTCAAAAATACCGGTTGGGCCTCTAGCTGCACTCCAGTTACAACATACAACTGTACTATTGTTTGATGCAATAGAATTACAAGCAGCTCTTCTTGTTCTGAAATCGTTAATTCGGAAAACTATCCAGTCATAATCTACACTACCGATGTTATCTGCACCAAAATCGTTACAGAATCGAGGGTTTGTAGGATCAATGGTATCGCAATTACAAGGTGGCGATGCAGTTGTTTGGTCGCAATCGGCTGGGTTTGGTGGTACGTCGCAAGGGAAAATCTTTAATCTTAACTTACCTGCTGGGGCACCAACAATATAAGGCTGACCTGGAAGTGGGCGAATTTCAAAAACATACCAAGATGTTTGGCGTTCGTTAACACCGAAACAGGTGGTGCCTACAGGAGGTAAATCGAACTGGCTACATCCTTGGCCGCAAATAGCTGCGTTAAAACCTGTTGTTGGTCCATAACCTACAGAGGCAACGTCATTTACCAATGAACACAATGGCAGTGCACCGCAACAATCTTGGTGTGGCTTGTGTGTATAGTTGATTGGACATAGAGGTCCATTTGGATTTGTAAATGTAGCTGGCGGACATCCTAACCAGTCATCTGAACTTGGGTATGGCCAGTTATTTACGTCGTAAGGACACCTGGACCTGAAACTTCCTTGCGCAAACACTGAGGCTAAGCCAGTGATTAGCAACAAGATGAGTGTAGGTAAAATCCTACTTTTCATGGTGTTTATCATCTTATTATCGGGTGTAAAGGTTGGTCGGGAGTAGTTATTAGTAAGCTAGTTGAATTCTGAAACTACCATTGTAGGTATTTTGCAAATCTGCTGGAATGCTATTCCCAAAGGTGTTTACGTTAACCGTAAAATCTGTTGTGAAATGATATACGCCTCTATTATCTCTGCTAAATGTAATAGGCAGGGTAATTGGAGCTCTTACGCCAGATATTTTTAGTAATCCTGGAATTTGTAATGTTACAGATTGTCCTTTGTTCAATTCTCTGATATTAGCTGCTGGGTTATCAGGTGTGAATTCTAAAAGGTTATATCTCAGATTAAAAATCTGGTCAAACGCAGTATTCTCTGAAGCATTAGCCGCCTTGAATGTGGCTAATTTGCAAGCGAATCCAAAATAATGGGTTCCTAAATCAATGTTAGCATCAACTGCATCTGAATTATAATCAACAGAACCAGAGTTGGTAAGCATTGAAAGCGTAGCTCTATTACATCTGCCGCCTACTTGTAAAGCATAAGAGGCTTGTGCCATTGCTGCACTACTAACTAAGACGAAGAGGAATAGGAGGGGGAGTAGTTTTTTTCTCATTGTAACAGTTTTCTGAAATTTTTTAATTGTCGGACAGAAACCTAGCAGTGTAATTCAACTACAAAGTTATTCTGTTTGAGCAATTATCCAAAAGGAAGTACTTAAAAAAAAATAAAGTGCCGAAAAATATGCGGTCTATTTTTTATTTAGCCTACTAAAACTGCTGAAAATGTGGATTTTGCAGGGATTGCGATAAAAAAAGATGGTCAGAAAATTTTCTGACCATCTTAAAATATTACGTAAGATTTTACTTAAAAAGTAAGTTGCCAGAAATTAGTCGGCAATTACTTCAAAGTTAACTGTGTGCTTAACTTCTTTGTGTAAAGAAAGCAATGCAGTAAACTCACCTAAGTTTTTAACATCTTCGTTAAAGCTAATGCGCTTTCTATCTACATCAAAACCTTTATCTCTAAGGGCATCTGATAATTGTAGGGTAGTTACAGCACCAAAAATTTTGCCATTTTCGCCAGCTTTAGCTTTGATTGTTAGCTTCATTTCGCCAATGCCTTCGGCAATAGCAATAGCAGCAGTCTTAATTTTCTCAGCTTTGTGGGCTGCTTGCTTTAAGTTTTCGGCAAGTTGCTTTCTAGCACTTTCAGTAGCTAAGATTGCAAAACCTTGTGGTATAAGGTAGTTACGGCCAAAACCTGGACGTACACTCACCACATCGTTTTTATAACCGAGGTTCTTAACATCGTCTTTCAGAATAAGTTCCATTATTATGTTAGTTTAGTGGTGAATGGTTTATTTTAATGAATCTGTTACGTAAGGCAATAATGATAAATGCCTAGCACGCTTTACAGCCTGAGCTACTTTCTTCTGGAATTTAGAAGAAGTACCAGTTAAGCGACGTGGATAGATTTTACCTTGATCGTTTACGAACTTTAATAAGAAGTTAGCATCCTTATAATCGATATAGCGGATACCATTCTTTTTGAAGCGGCAATACTTTTTGCGCATTTCAGGCTTGTTAACCTGATCGCTATTGTTAGTAGTGTTCGGATTGTTAGCCATTATTATGATGCGGTTGTGGTTTCAGGGGTTTGTTTTTTGAACTTTCCGCTTCTACGCTTATCGTTATACTCAAGAGCATACTTATCTAGCGAAGTGGTAAGGAAACGAATAATGTTTTCATCTCTGCGGAACTCTGTTTCCAAAGTTGCTACAACAGGAGTTTCGGCATTAAACTCGATATAAACGTAGTAGCCAGTTGTTTTGTGGTCGATTGTGTAAGCAAGCTTACGTAATCCCCACTCTTCAACGTTAACTACATCTGCCCCTTGGTCGGTTAAAACCTTAGTGAATTTGGTAACGGTGTCCTTTGCCTGAGTTTCAGTCAAAATGGGAGTTAGAATGAACACCGTTTCATAGCTCTTTTTCATTGCTACAGAACGTAATAGGTTAAAATTAGGACTGCAAAGGTAAGTAATTTATTATGAATACCTAAGCTATTATCTATTTTCTTTTTGTGAGCTAAGTGCATAAAAAAGCACCAACCTATTTGATAAGTTGGTGCCTTGCTGTTTTGATAACTAAAACTATTCAGCTGTAGCAGCTTCTAATCTTGCTTTTGCTTTTTTAGCTTCCATTACATCGGCCGATAGAGGGTATTTTGTAACAATTCTATCGTAAGTAGAAAGTGCTTCTGTAAGGTTGTTATTTAACTCTTGTGCCAAGGCTAATTTTGATAAATAACCTGGAGTAAAGCGCTCGTTTGGATAGTAATCTGATGCTTTTGAATAGAACTTCTGCGCTTCAGCGTAGTTTTTCTGCTCAAGGTAAGCATCGCCAATCAGGGAATAAGCTCTTGCTTGGATAAGCAAATCATTGCTCTTAAAGTTACTAAGTGCTTCAATAGCTTCAGGGAACTTACCTTTCTTTAATTGAATTGCACCAATATAAAAGTTGGCTTGGTTAGCTGCATTCGTGCCAGAGTAGTCTTCTGCAATAGCCTTTAGGCCTGGCTCATTGGTACCTTTGCCATTTAAAGCTCTATCTAATGAATCGGCTTCAAATGCGTACACTGAACGGAACAAAAGCTCTTGGGCTTCAGTATCTTTTTCTTGGTCGGCAGATTGTAAATAGAAATAACCACCACCAATTAAGGCAATACCAATAACTGCACCCAAAATTATATTTTGGTATTTGGTCCAAAGATTAGTTTCCGTGCCTAGTGAATCGGCATTGAAGGTTTGATCTGGAGCCGCAGGAATAGCGGTAGGGTTCGTAATTTCAGTAGCCTGTTGCTGCTTATTTTCGGCCATAGTTATTTAAATTGAGGTGCAAAGATAGGTAAGCCTATTTAATATGCAAGTATGCTGCACTTTACAACCATAAATTACTTGCTATTATGATGTGTTTACCTTAGCAGACAATAAAAAATCCCTACCAAGGGTAGGGATTTGGCATTTATTTGGCTTTTTCAAATTCTAAACTAACGCTATTAATACAATAACGTAAGCCTGTAGGATTAGGACCATCGTCAAAAACGTGACCTAAATGGCCACCGCAACTCGCACAAACTACTTCTGTACGAACCATACCGTGGCTTTTATCGGTAATGGCTTTAACGGTTCCTTTCTTTATAACATCAAAGAAACTAGGCCAGCCTGTGCCGCTATCAAACTTTTGTTCGCTGCTGAAAAGTGGGGTATGGCAACCGTTACATTTATAGGTTCCTTTTTCGTGGTTATCGTAATAGGCACCTGTGAAAGCACGTTCTGTGCCTTTTTCACGTAGTACACGATAGGCATCTGGACCAAGTTCAGCCTTCCACTGGGCTTCTGTTTTTTGAATAGGATAGTTTTCCATTTCTTTTTTTGCTTTAGGTTGTTGACCGCAAGCATTTAGGGTTGTTGTGAGTACTAGGGCTAGTAATATTACTATTTTCTGCATTTTATGTTTTGTGGTTTAGTGCGTGAAAACTTTGAGTTCAACATATATACGTTATAGTTTGGTAAATAGTTGTTGTAGCTTAAAATCTATATACTGAACTTACGGCTCCAAACTTAAGTTCTTACATACTTAACGTAGTAACTTTGGGTTTGGTTACGTTTAGCAATTTCTAATTTATCCATATCAGATGATTACCTTAGATCAGTTTAATTTTAGCGGTAAGCGTGCCGTTGTTCGTGTAGATTTTAATGTGCCATTGCACAAAACCACTTTTGAAGTTACTGACGATATTAGGATTCGTTCGGCAGTACCTACGATTAAGAAAATACTAGCCGATGGCGGTTCTGTGGTGCTCATGTCTCACCTTGGCAGACCAAAAGAAGGCCCTGAAGATAAATATAGCCTTCGTCATATCGTTTCTACAGTAGAAAAGAACTTAGGCATTTCTATTCAATTTGCTTCAGATTGCATAGGCGAAGAGGCAGAAACCTTAGCAAATAACCTTAAAGCAGGTGAGGTATTACTTTTAGAAAACCTACGTTTCTATAAGGAAGAAGAAAAAGGCAATTTAGAGTTCGCGCAAAAGTTAGCTAAGCTAGGCAATGTATATGTGAACGATGCCTTCGGTACAGCTCATAGAGCTCATGCTTCTACTGCGGTAATGGCTCAATTCTTTACTGATAAGGTTTGTGGCTACCTAATGCAGGCTGAATTAGATAACGCTAAAAAGGTGCTTGACGAAGTTCAACATCCTTATACTGCGATTATGGGTGGCGCTAAGATTAGTGATAAGATTTTAATTATTGAGCGTTTGCTAGATAAGGTTGATAACCTAATTATAGGTGGCGGTATGGCTTATACTTTCTTCAAGGCAATGGGTGGCGAAATTGGCAAATCGTTGGTGGAAGCCGATAGATTAGAATTAGCTAAGGAATTGATTGAAAAGGCTAAAGCAAAGGGCGTAAACCTATTACTACCTTCTGATAGTAAAATTGCTGATGCTTTTAGTAATGATGCAAATGCTGAATACGCCCAAAACGATGCTATTAAGGCCGATTATATGGGTCTGGACATTGGTCCTGATGCCATTAAGGTATTCTCTGAAACAGTAGCAAGCAGCAAAACCATTCTTTGGAACGGACCGATGGGTGTTTTTGAAATGCCAAACTTTGCTGCAGGAACGCAGGCTATTGCAAACGCTGTAGTAAAAGCAACTGAAGAAAACGGTGCTTTCTCATTGATTGGCGGTGGCGATAGTGCTGCTGCTATTTCACAGATGGGTATGGCTGATAGAGTAAGCTATGTATCTACTGGCGGTGGTGCCTTGCTAGAATATATGGAAGGCAAAGAACTTCCGGGTGTTGTAGCTTTGCAATAAGAAACTTAGGCTTGCCTACGTTCTGAAATCAAATAGAATTTTAAGCAGAAACTATCTGCTTAGTCCATAAACAAAAGCAAATGCCATTAGCATTGAAAGATTTAGTACTTAAGCCGGGCCGTGATAGAGCGGTCCGGCTTTATCATCCTTGGGTATTTAGTGGGGCAGTTCAAAAACTGCCTAAGGCTGAAACAGGCGATATCATTAGGATTGTAGATGCCGAAGGTAAAGCCTTAGGGATGGGCTTCTTTGATAGCAAGAGCCAGATTGTAGCCCGCATTTTCCATTTCGGTGAGGCTGTTGAAGCATCACATTCTTTCTGGAAGGAAAAAATTACAAGGGCTTTGGCTTTGCGTAAGGAATTGGTTGCCACACCTGAAACCAATACCTACCGACTTATTCACGCTGAAGGTGATGGTATGCCTGGTGTAATTGCTGATGTTTATGGTGGACATACGGTAGTGCTGCAATTGAGAACCCAAGGTTCTGAAAGATTAGCCGGTACTTTGGTAGATATACTAAAGGAATTGGGATTTGAACGTGCCTACCTTAAAAATAAGCAATACGATGGTGAAACATCGGCTGGGTCAATTCCAGATGGTTTTCTATTTGGGGAAGGCGATGTTGCATTTAATACCCTTGAAAATGGTTTGCAGTTTGAAGTTAACGTAGCTACGGGTCAGAAAACAGGTTTCTTTATTGACCAAAGAGTGAACAGAAAACTTCTAGGCGAAATGAGTGCAGGCAAAAAAGTACTCAATGCCTTTGCTTATTCTGGCGGCTTTAGTGTGTATGCATTGGCTAATGGCGCTGCTGAGGTGCATTCGGTTGATATTAGTAAGGATGCTATTGCACTGGCTAATAAGAATATCGCACTTAATTTTCCGGAAGCAAATCACACTGGCATAGCGGCTGACTGCTTCAACTTCTTGAAAGAAACCGAGGAACAATACGACCTTATTTGCTTGGACCCTCCTGCTTTTGCAAAGAGTATTGGTGCTAAAGATAGGGCGGCTCGCGGATATAAGGAGTTGAATATGAAGGGTATAAAGAAAGTGAAGCCAGGCGGTATTGTATTTACTTTCTCTTGTTCGCAAGTGATTGACCGTGATTTGTTCCGTAAGATTGTGTTTGGTGCTGCAGCAGATGTACACAGGAATGTGCGCATTATTGAGCAACTATCTCAACCAGCCGATCATCCTATTAATATATACCACCCTGAAGGGGAGTATTTGAAAGGACTTGTATTGTATGTGGAATAGGCTAATTGTTGCTTTATTGGTTGTTATAGGGATAGCTTCTTGTAATACTAAGGAGGTAAATCCTGCTGATATTGTGTATTACAGCGGTCCTGTGGCTACTGCTTATAATCTACGTACCGAATATTCTGATAGTGCCAGAACAAAGGTTGTGGTAAATAGCAAGTTGCAATTAGAATACTCTGATGGTGATAGGGAGTTTCCGCAAGGGATACAGGTAGATTTCTATAATCCTGATGGTAAAAATGCAGCTCGTTTAACGGCAAATTATGCACGTTACGAAAAGCAAACTAACCTTTATATTGCTACAGGCAACGTGATTATCAGAGATTTTATAGAAACCAAAACCCTGAATACCGAGGAACTGCGGTGGAATAGAGCTGAAAAGCGTATTTTTACCGATAAGTTTGTGCGCATTCAAACCGCCACAGAACTACTAACAGGAACTGGTTTAACAGCCGCCCAAGATTTTAGTACCTACCGCATTTTAAAACCTGCTGGTAGTTTATCAAACGGAACCTTATGAAATTACTCGGAGCCATTAGTTTAGGATTTGCCGCAGCATTCTTTGCCATCGGCATTAATGAAAGCATAAGTAAGGGAGTTCAAAATAGCTACTTCCTGTTTATGTTTTCTTTAATGTTCTTATTTACTTACGGTTACGTAAAACGCCACGAGATTGCTAAGGCTAATGAGGCGGGGGGTAATCAGAAAGAGGTAAAGACAGGAACCACTAAAACTAATCCTAAAGCTAAATCCAAGAAATAGGGATATCCATCAAAAAAGCCGCATTTGCGGCTTTTTTGATTTTATATACAAGATTTTTAACTAAGCTTGCTAAACCCTTCGGCAACAACTTCTTTATCTGAGAAGTGGAGGTATTCGGAGCCAATTACTTGGTAGTCTTCGTGGCCTTTGCCAGCAATTAAGATAATATCGCCTGGATTGCTGATGCTGATTGCGTGGAGGATGGCTTCTCTTCTATCGTCAATACGTAGCGCTTTTTTGAAGTTGGAAGGACTTACACCTTTCTGCATTTCAGCAAAAATTTGTTCTGGGTCTTCATGCCTTGGGTTATCTAAGGTCATGATTAACTTATTAGAAAACTTCAAGGCTATTTCCACCATTACTGGTCGCTTAGCTCTGTCGCGTTCGCCACCACAACCGAATAAGGTAATGAGTTGCTCGTTCATCGTGCGGAGGTCTTTGATAGTACCAAGTACGTTTTCTAGGGCATCTGGCGTATGGGCATAGTCCACTATTACAGTGATGCCATTAGGACTTACATACCTATCGAACCTACCATTTACTGAATTAAGTCCGCTCAAAACGGTAAGTACTTGCTCACGGTCTTCACCAAGCATAAGTGCAGCACCATAAACTGCCATTAGGTTAGAGGCATTGAATGAGCCTACTAGTTTGAACCAAACTTCAGAGCCATCAACATCTAATTGCAAGCCATTAAGCGAATTGGAAAGTACTCGTGCTTTAAAATCGGCTACTTTTTGAACTGAATATGTTTTTATGGTGGCTTTGGTATTCTGAACCATAATCATACCACGCTTGTCGTCTGAATTAGTGATGGCAAACGCGGTTGAAGGCAAATAATCAAAGAACATTTTCTTGGCTTTGATATAGTTATCAAAGGTGCCGTGGTAATCTAAATGTTCGTGAGTGATATTGGTGAATAAGGCACCGTTAAAGTCTAGTCCTGCAATTCGACGTTGCACAATTGAATGACTGCTACATTCCATAAAGCAATGCGTGCAGCCTGCGTCAACCATTTCCGCTAAAAGTTTATTTAAGCTAACTGCTTCAGGGGTAGTGTGGGTAGCAGGAATCACCTTATCATTAATTTGGTTTTGAACAGTGCTCAATAAGCCTGCACTATAACCTAAGCCACGGAATAACTTGTAAAGAAGGGTTGCTACCGTAGTTTTTCCATTGGTACCAGTAACACCTACCAAAACTAGTTTTGAAGATGGATTACCGTAAAAGTTACTAGCAATTTGACCTAAGGCTTCTGAGCTATCAGAAACTTGGATATAAACTACGTTTGGTTCTAGGTTAGCAGGTAATTCTTCAGCTACGATAGCCGATGCACCTTGTGCTATTGCTTTATCAATATACTGATGTCCGTCTGAAGCGGTGCCTCTTACAGCAACGAAAAGCGTATTTTGGCTTACAGCTCTAGAATCGGCAGTAACCGATAGAGGAATAATATCTAGGTTACCTTCAAAGGCAACCATACCTGCTTTGTATAATAAATCTTTAAGGGAACGACCAGTTGCCATTACAAACGTTGTTTTTTCTGCAAAGTAATACGAAAACGATTACCCCAACTGTAACTTTATTGCAGTACCTTTAATTGCTCTACTGCCCGGGGTAATACTCTGGGTGATTACTTTTCCTTTACCGATTACAATAGGCTTAAGACCAGCATTTTCCAAAACATATAAGGCATCTCTAAGGTGCATGCCTCTCGTATCTGGAACTTGACTACCACCTTGGGTAACAGCTCGCATTTTTATGCTTTTGTTACTGCCTTCCGTTCTTACCCAAGTACCTGAAGGACTAGTAACATGATTACTAATGCCTAGTTGGTTACATAAAAAGGCAATATCGGCATACTTGCCAGAGCCAATTTTAGGCATGGCATCTTCATCGGTTTCGTCGGCATCCGCTAATGGACGGTGCATTTCAATATCACCCGCATATATTTTATCTGCCACTTCTTTAAAGACTGGCGCAGCCACGTCTGAACCAAATTGCTGGTAGCCTTTAGGATTATCAATGGTTACAATGCAGCTATACTTGGGATTTTCGGCAGGGAAATAGCCTACGAAACTGGTATAATAACTATCAGGCTCATTAGGGTTTTTCTTTTGCTTTTCAGAAGTACCAGTTTTACCAGCGATTTTGTAATACTGATTTTTAATATTGGTGGCCGTACCGTGCTCTACTACTTCTTCCAATAGTTTACGCACTTTTTCAAGAGTTTCTTCAGAACAGATTTGGTCTTTAATTACTTCCGTACTGAAGGTTTGGGTAACCTTGTTGGCACTCTGAATTTGCTTTACAATGATAGGCTTAATCATTGTGCCGTTATTAGCAACTGCATTGTAAAAGGTGAGCACTTGTAAGGGACTAAATTCCACCTCATAACCCATACTTATCCAAGGCAAGGAAATACCGCTCCACAATTTATCGCTTGGTTTTTTAAGTTTAGCAGGTAAGCTACCTTTAATTTGGAAATCCCACTTGGCGCTAAGCCCGAACTTATCGATGTATTCGATGAACTTTTCAGGGGTTTTGCCGAACTTCTTAGTTACCAGTTTTGCGGTCGCAATGTTAGATGATTTTGCAAAGGCATCTAATACTGTTAAGTAGCCGTAACCCTCTGGTTTAGAGTCGGTCATCTTGGCATCTTTGAAATAGTATTTGCCGTAATGGGCATAAACGGTATCGTCTAAATCAACAGCATTTTCTTCAAACAAAGCCATATAGCTCATCAATTTGAAGGTAGAACCTGGGGCTGTTACGTTGGTGATAGCGTAGTTTAGCTTCTCCACATACTCACCATCAGCAGTGCGGGTAAGGTTGGTGAGGGCTAGTATTTCTCCGGATTTTACATCCATCAGTACCACAGAACCATGGTCTGCTTGGTGCATTTGGAGGTGCTTTTCCAGTGATGCTTCGGCAACATCTTGGATATTGATATCTAAAGTGGTTACAATATCTTGACCTTCAATAGGTTTGCTTTCTTCTATTACAGGTTTCCAATACCCACCCGCAATTTTACGGAATACAGAAACGCCTGGTCTGCCAGAGAGGATATCGTTAAAGCTATATTCTAAACCAGTTCCAATATTGTTTTCATTCAAAGAACCAACAGTACGTTTTGCTAACGATTGGAATGGATTGTAGCGCGTTTCTTTCTTTTCAAAGATTACTCCGCTTTTGCCTTTGCCTAGATTGAAAATAGGCCAAGCAAGCATACGTTGCCTATCTAAATACTTGAAAAATTTTGGGTTAATCACCACATAACGGTCTTTCTTTTTGCCCTCTCTCGCTTCTTTGATAAGACGTTTGTAATAAGAAGGTGGTTCTTGTCTGTAAAAAATACTTAAGGAATCTGCTAGGCTATCTAAGGATTTCTCTAGTGTGGTATCTGGAATAACAACAGGGTCTAATACCAACCGGAACAAGGGTAGGGAAGTAGCTAACAACGATTGACCATCGCGCGCAATAATATTACCTCTGGAAGCCAGCACCTTATCTCGCTTAACCTGCTTCTTTTCAACCAATCTGCGGTATTTGGGTCCCTGCACAGTTTGCAATACCAAAATACGTCCTAGCACCGCAACCGATGCAATGAAAAACACCAAATAAATGAGTCTTACCCGTAGTAAGATGGAGTCTCTTACGTTCATAGGTTAGTTATCAGTTTTTTCGAGTTTGCGAGGGGCAACGCTACTTTCTTCAATTTGAAAGGGCGCCACTTTTCTGGCAACTTCAGATTGCTTACTGGCATACATATACTCACTTTGGGTAATTTGGTATTGCACCTTTAGGTCTTCTACCTCTACCTTTAATTTGGTGAGTTTTACGATTTGCTTATTGCTTTGGTGTCCGTTAAAAATATAGACCAATACCAATCCTGCTACCCATAATACCTTAGGCAAGTGCTTAGTCGGGATACCTTCGCCAAATAAACCGCTTAGCTTAAAGGCCTCGCCCACTTGGCTAAACACATCTCTACCACCTCTCCTTGGGGGAGTGGCGTTGGGGATTTGCTTATCTGAACGAGCAATGTTTTTGGCCATTGTAATATTAGAGCTTTACAGCTACTCTTAGTTTTGCACTTCTGGCACGTGAATTTAGGGAAATTTCAGTTTCGGTGGCCTCGATAGGTTTACGGTTTACAACTTTAAATAATAATTGGTCGTTTCCGTAGAAGTCTTTCACTAGGTTACCTTCAATATTTCCTTTCAAAAGATAGTTTTTAACGAGCCTATCTTCTAAGGAATGGTAGCTCATAATTACTAGTCTGCCGCCAGGTTTAATTACATCGCCACAGGCATTGAGCATTTCTGAAAGGCCATCAATTTCTTGGTTAACCTCTATACGAAGTGCCTGAAAAACCTGCGCATAGAATTTGAAATCTTTAAACTTAGGCGCTAGCGGAAATAAAATCTCTTTAAACTGCTGGGTAGTTTCAATAGGGGCTTTGGCTCTGGAACGCATTATTTCCAAAGCTATTTGTTTGGCGTTAGGTAGTTCCCCAAATACCCTGAAAATTCTGATAAGCTCTTCAGTTTCATAGGTATTTACGATATCGGCAGCAGATAAATTACCGTCGTCGGTATTCATACGCATATCTAAAGGACCATCGAACCGAGTAGAAAAGCCACGTTCTGCAGCATCTATTTGGTGGGAGCTGATTCCCAAATCGGCCAGCAAGCCATCTACGGGAGGGATGCTGTATAGTTTTAAGTATTTCTTAAGATTTCGGAAATCTGTAGCGATTAAAGTAAGGCGATTGTCGTTTATAGCCTCGGCATTTTTGCGCGCTTCAGGGTCTTTATCAAAGGCATATAGTTTCCCTTTATCGCTAAGGCGGTCTAAGATAGCCTTAGAGTGGCCACCACCTCCGAAAGTAACATCAACATAAATTCCATCGGGGTTGATATCGAGCCCATCTAGGCACTCCGATAGCATTACAGGTACGTGGTAAGCATTCATTTGCTGCAAAGTTAGGGCTATTTGCAGTGATTTAGCGTAAATTTTAAAAGAACCTAGCCCACCTAAAGGCTAAATGAAATGCGTAGCTATAATCCTTAGTACTTATTGAAGAAAAATAGCAGGTTTTGCGCTACTTTGCCCTTGTTTTACGTTCAATAAATAAAGAACTCCTTAATTACAAACCCGTGGAAAGCCCCGTTGCCGATTTTCTAGGAATTGACCCTGAGATATTTAACTACTTCATAGTGCCTTTGCTCATATTTTGTGCGAGGGTATGCGATGTTAGTATCAATACCTTACGTGTAATTCTGATGATGAACGGCAAGCGCAAAATAGCCCCACTTATCGGTTTTTTTGAAAGCCTTATTTGGCTGATTGCCATTAGTCAGATCCTGAAAAATGTAGGTTCTGTAAGTACTTATATTGCTTATGCGGGCGGTTTCAGTATGGGGATATTTGTTGGTATGTTGATTGAAGAAAAGCTCGCTTTTGGCAAAGTGATATTGCGTGTAATTACCCAAAGTCACCAACAAGAATTGATTAACGCCATTAAAAATAATGGTTTCGGCATTACGGTAGTAGATGCCCAAGGCGCAAGGGGTAAGGTGAACCTGATTTTTACGGTCGTTGACAGAAAGGAGCTGAAGGAATTGATTGCCCTTATCCAAACTATAAACCCAAAGGCATTTTATACCATTGAGAATGTGCGCCACGCAACAGATTCAGCCGCTGAATTTGATATTGATGAAGGCAATGCCCACAGTTCAGGGAATTTGTTTGCAAGGATTAAGTTGCTGAAGAAGAGTAAGTAGTTGTCTTGAACTGTGATTTAGTTGATTGGGGTGATTTTGATGATTTTTTAATCCCGAAGGGATGGCATTATTGTAGCGAAAAGAATTACCTACCAGCGAATAGAACCCCGAAGGGGTGACATCATTATTTCATACTGCCGGCTATATTTACCGCAATCCATTACAATTTTTAGCTTACTTACTCTTCTTCTTTCTTTTCTGGCAAAAAAGAAAGAAGCAAAGAAAGTTGCCTTTTTCGCAAAGACAAACTCGTGGCGTCAGCAGAGCTGCCACCACTTTAAACAGGTCTTTGCAATATCGTATCGCTACGGGATAGGTGTTTATGCCTATTCGGCACTGGCTATGATGCGAAGGGAATTGGGGTGGTTTGGTCACTTTGTCTGAATCATAGGCAATCATTTAATCATAAAAATCACAGTTCAGACAAAAAACCGCCAGCCCGTAGGGCTGGCGGTTTTGGATAACGCTATGATTATTAACCTACTACAAATTATTCAAAATATAGTCGGTCATTTTGCGGTATAGGTGCAGACGGGTTGGTCCGCCGTAAATGCCGTGGTTTCTATCTGGGTATATCATTAAATCAAACTGCTTGTTGGCTTTGATTAATGCATCTGAAAAGGCAATGGTATTTTGTACGTGTACGTTGTCATCGCCTGTGCCGTGGATGAGTAAAAACTTGCCTTTTAACATACGAGCGTAGTTAATTGGGCTGTTCTCGTCATATCCTGTGGCATTGTCTTGCGGAGTTTTTAGGAAGCGTTCGGTATATATACTATCATAGAATCGCCAGTTGGTAACTGGAGCTACTGCAATACCTAACTTAAAGTATTCCGCTCCTTTGGTTAAGCATAACGAGGTAAGGTAACCGCCAAAGCTCCATCCCCAAACACCGATACGGTCTTTATCTACATAGGTTTGCTTGCCTAAGTATTTGGCAACTTCTATTTGGTCTTGCAATTCTAGCTTACCTAAGTTGGCATAAGTGGCTTTCTTGAATTCGTTACCGAAGCCTGGAACACCTCTGTTATCTACACAAACAACGATATAGCCTTTTTTAGCGAGCATTTGGTACCATAAGTAGTTGCGTGACTCGTAATTATCAACAGCTTCTTGGTGACCAGGTCCGCCGTAAAAGTGCTGTAATACAGGGTATTTCTTTGTAGGGTCAAAACCTTCAGGCTTTATCATCCAACCAGTAAGGCTCACGCCATCGGTAGTTTTGAAGGTAAAGAACTCTGCTTTTTGTAGTTTGTATTCAGCTAAAACCCCTTTTAAGCGTTCGTTGGTTTCCAAGGTTTTGATTACAGCACCTTGGTTATTGTTCACTGTAATTGTAGCAGGGGTGTTGATATCTGCATAGCTATCAATATAATAGGCAGTGCTAGGGCTCATATCTATGGCATGCCATCCTGCACCCTTGCTAATTTGCTTTAGGTTTTTACCATCGAAACCTACAACATAAATTTGGCGCTCTTGGAATTTCCCACGAGGGATACCCGTGAAATAAACCAGTTTCTTAGCTTCATCTATACCGTTTACTTTTTCCATTTCTACAGTAAGCGGGGTAATGGTGCTGATAAGTTTACCAGTAAAATCGTAACGGAAAAGTTGGTTATAACCTCCTGCTTCAGAAGCCCAAACAAAGGTTTTGCCATCGTTTAGGTACTTTAACTCGTCGTTAATTTCTACGTAATTGTTGTTCTTTTCAGATAACACTAAAGTAGCTGCACCGTTACTTGCATTCACGTGGAATAGGTTTAACTCGTTCTGCAAACGGTTTAATGTTCTTACAGAAAGTATTTGTGGGTTGTTGGTCCACATTACTCTCGGGATATAGCCATCGGCAGGTAGATTTAGCTTTACCTTCACTGTATTGGCAGAAGCTACTTCATATATTGAAAGACTTACCTTACTATTTGTTTCGCCTGCTTTAGGGTATTTGAATTTATAATCGGTAGGGTAGAGTTTGTTTTTCCACTCCTGCATATTGTATTCTTTTACCTCGGTTTCATCGAAGGTATAGTAGGCAATATGGGTGCCTTCGCTATTCCAGAAAAAGCCTTTTGCAAAACCGAATTCTTCCTCGTTTACCCAATCGGTGCTACCATTTATGATTTCGTTGGTTTTGCCGTTTGCGGTAAGTTGGGTTTCCTTTTCGCCAAATACATCGTACACGAAAACGTTATTATTGCGAACAAAGGCTACCTTATCGGCGGTAGTATTAAAGGTAGCATAACCTTGTTTACCACCATTAGAAACTCTACTTACACGCTTCATTTTTAAATCGAAAATGAAATATTCAGCCACATAGGAATGGCGGTATATAGGAGTGGCTTCAGTTTCAAGTAATATTTTGTTTTCCTTGGCAGAGAAGGAATAATCTGATGGGTATATAGGCGTACCGTCAAATGTATTTACACTACTATTGAAGATAGTATCAACAACCTTACCCGTTGTAATAGCGTATTTTAAGATTAAAATACCTTTTTGGTCTTGGTCTAGTTCGGTATAATGCAAACCGTCGGCCATCCAACGCAGTTCGTTAACGCGGGCAGGGGTAAATTTCGGTCCCCATATTTCTTCTGGTGTGAGGGTTGGTTGTGCCAAGGCATTGGCAAGAAACCCAAAGCATAGATAGATGAAGATATTAAGTGTTCTCATAGGCTGAAATTAAAAAGAGGTTAGAACAAATGGTTCTAACCTCGGCAATATATTATATGGTTGCCTGTAATAAAAGCAATTATATTTTAACGGTTAAAACTGGCAAATTGCTATGGTTAACCACATCTTCGCTAATGTTGCTGCTCAAAATGCGGCTAAAGCCTGTTCTGGCGTGAGTTCCGATGGCAATCATATCGGCTTTAACGTCTTCCGCAAAGTTCAAGATACCATCTTCTTCGTTGGCATCGTTATATATATTTATAGTGAAATTCTTTAAACCAGAAGCTTCAGCGAAATCTTTTAGCATCTTCTCCATGGTACGTGTACGGTAAAAGTTGTTTGGTGTATTTACATTCAATACGTGAACAGTTGCACCAAATGCACTTTGGAATTTGTTTAGCGCTTCAACTACTGCTTTTGCACCTTCTTCGCCATTAGTAGCGAAAACAATGTTTTTAGGCTCGAAGTTTTCGATTGCTTTTTTAACGATTAGTACCGGTGTTGCGCTGTTTCTGGTCATACGTTCGGCATTGCTACCTACTAGTAATTCAGAAAGACCGCTAGAACCTTTGCTACCCATCACTACTAAGTCAATTTCCTTTGCCTTAGAGAACTCCTTTATTTCAGTAAAAATTTCGTTTACGTGAACAGTAGCTGTGGTATTCAGACCCATAAATAATGATCTGTTGGCACGCTTTTCAACTTCAATTTGGTTGCGCTCCATTAGTTTCATAATGAATAGGGCATCCATACTTGGTTCGCCAACACCACCAGTAAGGGTCATGTTATCGCCAGTTAAAGGCTCAACAACGTTTAGGAAATGGACATCGGCCTGAAATTTTTGTGCAATGCTTGCAGCAATTTCAAGGGCTTTATCGGCTTCAGCAGAAAAATCGGTAGGAACAAGAATCTTTTTCATAATTCGGAGTTTGTTTGAATTGGTTTAGGCTGAGGATATAAACCTAAATTTTTTAGTTTATGGGTTAGGGTATTGTTAGCTATTGGTAACTTGCAGGCAAATTAGTAGTTATTCTAATGCAAATAACTACCTGTTAAACAAACTTTATAATGAGAAAAGTCATATTACCTATAATTGCCCTTTCTATGGCAATTATTTCTTGCAACAAAGCACCACAAGGCGAAGCCGCAAAGGTATCGGCACCTCAAGAAGCTGCTGCTATTGATTCATCAGCCGCCGAGTATGTAGTTGATAATAAGGTCAGTAACCTTACTTTTGTAGGTAGCAAGAAAGTGGGCGATAACCACTCTGGTATTATTGCTATCAAGGAAGGTAAACTTGCCATTGAAAATAATTTGTTGGTAGGTGGTTCATTCGTAATTGATATGGCTAACCTTACTATTACCGATGAAGGTATGCCAGAAGAGAAGAAGGCGAAATTAGCAGGTCACTTGGCAGGACCAGATTTCTTTGATGCACCTAAGCACCCAACCGCCACCTTCCAAGTTACAACAGTTAATCCGTTTATGGCCGATACTACTAATAGTTCAGGTAAATTAGATTGGGCTACCGAAGGACCAACGCATACTATCACAGGTAACTTAATCATGCGCGATAGCACGAGAGGTATCACCTTCCCTGCTAAAATTGTAGTAACCAACAATAAAGTAACGGCTGATGCTAAGTTTATGATTGATAGAACCTTATGGGGCATCAATTACCAATCTGAAAGCAGCCTAGGTAATAAGATTATTAACAAGGAAGTGAAAATTGGTGTGTATTTAGAAGCTACCAAATAACTAAAATAACTATGCAAGAAACCACGCAAAGTGGGTTTGCATTATTAAAAAGCCTTTGTGAGGTAAGTAGCCCAAGTGGTAGCGAACACCTAATGAAGGCTTTTTTATTGCAATACCTTCAAGATAATAAGGCAAATTGGAAATGCCAGCCAGTAGTGATTGATAACCAAGACACCCAAGATGGGATGATCTGGATATTTGGTGATAAGCCAACCACAGCAGTTTTTGCTCACCAAGATACAATAGGCTTTACTTCTCGTTATGATAACCGACTGGTGCCTATTGGTTCGCCAAATGCGGAAGTAGGCTATGCTTTAAAATCGGTAACGGAAACGCCTGTCTTTGCGAAATTGGTAGCCATGGAGGAAGATTACCTAAGTTTAGATCTAAACTATCCAGTAGCTCCAGGTACTGAATGGGTGTTTGCGCCAAACTTTAGCGAAACTTCAGATACCATTACAAGTCCTTATTTAGATAATAGAATGGGCTTGTATGTTGCACTTAAACTTGCAGAAACGTTAGAAAATGGCGCATTAGTTTTTAGTTGCTATGAAGAACATAAAGGTGGTAATGTAGCCTCAATAGCTAGGGTATTGTATGAAAAGCACGATATACACCAGGCTTTGATTGCCGATATTACTTGGCATACCGAGGGCGTTTTTATGGGCGAAGGACCTGCTATTAGCCTCCGCGATTCATATATCCCACGAAAAAAGTTCTTAAACAAGGTTTTACAACTGGCTGATGCAAGTGGTATTACTTACCAAAAGGAAGTTGAAAGCAGTGGTGGCAGTGATGGGAGTGAATTACAACGCAGTGCATATCCGTTTGATTGGTGTTTTATTGGTGCGCCTATTAAAGATGCACATACACCATTTGAAACATTAGCTAAGCAAGACTTAGAAAATTTAGTTACTTTGTACCAATATTTGTTAGAAAGGCTATAAAACAAAACAGACCTACAGAAAATCTGTTGGCCTGTCTAACTACCTATTAATACACCAAATTAACCAAAAAGAGCTGTAAGAGGGGGATTTGAACCCGCCAATTTGTAGATTTTGCCACTTTCAGAATAGTTAATAAACTTGCCTGAACTGCAATCTTACAATGTTTTTGATTTGCTAACCACTTGGTTAACATTACAAAGGTAATGCATAGTTCTTAAACTTAAAAATTATTTATATAAATAGCTTAAAATTTTGATGAAACGTAAATTTTCGGTTATTTTGTTGCTAATCCATAAATAAATACTGCACTTTATGAGCTCTAATTTAGAAATTGACAACGTCGATTTAAAAATCCTCACTTTACTGATGGAGGATGCCAATATGGCCTACACAGAAATTGCCAAGCGTGTATATGTTTCTGGTGGTACGGTGCACGTTCGCATGAAGAAAATGCAGGAAATGGGTATTGTTACAGGTGCACAATTAACAATTGACTATTCCAAGCTTGGGTTTGATATTATTGCGTTTTTAGGGATATACCTTGAAAAGAGTAGTATGTATTCTGAAGTTGCTGCCTTATTGGAACAAATTCCTGAGATAGTGAACATCCATTATACCACTGGTATTTACAGCATTTTCGCTAAGATTGTTTGTAGAGATACCAAGCACTTGCGTAATGTACTGCACGATAAAATCCAGAACGTGCAAGGCATTCAGCGTACCGAAACCTTTATTTCACTAGAAGAAACGGTAGAGCGTAGTGTAAAGCTTGATTTGTTAACACTGTAATTGATAGGTATATAAATAAACGAGGCAGCCAATTTTGGCTGCCTCGTTTGTTTTTTAATAAACCTCTATTCTAATTCAAGCTTAGGGCAAAGTATTCTTCTTGGCCATTGCCTGCATAAATACCCTCAATGAGGATTACTCCAGCCGATTCTTTGATGAGCTTTTCTGCTTCTTTGGCTGTTTTAACTTCCTTTTTATCGATGCGGGTGATGATAAAGCTTTCTTTTACAGTAGGTTGCTGATTACGGAATTGGCCGCTATTGATCTTGGTTATTTTAGCACCACCGTTAATTTTCCAGCGTAACTTTTCACCAGAGGTAGCATCCGTTAACGTAATGCCAAGTTTTGTGAAGGCATTTCTTTCTTCAGCTGAGGCTAGTTCTGTTTTGCCTTCTGCGGTTTTAAGGGTAGCAGTTAGGTTTAAGGTTTGGTTCCCACGCTTAACTTCTAGTTTTACTTTATCGCCAGGACGTTTCGTACTGATGATTTCTTGTAACCTACTGGTAGTTCCTACTTTAGAACCTTCTACACCTGTAATTACATCGCCAGATTTAAGGCCTGCTGCTGCGCCTGCGCTTTCTTTACCAACGCTATCGATATATACACCTTCGTTTAGGTCTAATTCTTTTTCTCTTGCAAGGTTGTTATTTACATCTCTAATCGTAATGCCTAGTAAACCACGTTGTACTGCGCCAAACTCAATCAAGTCTTTCACTACTTTTTGCACAATTTGGGTTGGTACAGCAAAGCTGTAACCTGCATAACTACCCGTTGGCGAAGCAATGGCAGTGTTAATACCTATTAATTGTCCGCTTAGGTTAACCAAAGCACCGCCGCTATTACCAGGGTTTACAGCCGCATCGGTTTGGATGAACGATTCTACTCTGTATTTATCTCTTAAAATGCCGATGCTACGTCCTTTGGCACTTACCACACCTGCTGTTACGGTACTAGAAAGGTTAAATGGATTACCTACCGCTAGCACCCACTGACCCACCTTAGTTTCTTCTGAGTTACCTAGTACAACTGGCACTAAATCTGGTGCCTTAATTTGAATTACTGCCAAATCAGTTGAAGGATCAGTACCTATTACCTTGGCTTTATAGGTACGATTATCGTGTAGGGTAACTTCCAATTCTTTAGCGTTTTCTACTACGTGGTTATTGGTTACTATGTAGCCTTCCTTGTTTAGGATAACGCCACTACCTGTCGATTTTTGGGTGTTTTCACGTCCTCCGCCTTCGTTGCCACCATCAGGGAACATTCTAAAACCAGGAGGTAAATCGCGGAACATATCGCCGAAGATATCATTCATTCCGCCTCTGGCAGTTGCTACAGATGTATTTTGAATATTAACTACTGAGTTCACCACTTGGCTTGCCACCTCAGAAAAATCTGGACCTATTACGGCAGTCCCTTTTTGGTTAACCAGTTGTAAATTATTAGTTTGTGGAGGGGCGGTTTGTAAGGTTACTACCCTTCCAGTTCCACCTTGTAAAAAATAAAATGCACCTAAGGTAATTGAACTACTAAGTACACCTACTGCGACTAGTTGCAGATTTCTTTTCATTGTTGTTATGGTTTTTTATGAAAACTAAAATTTGAGGCGTTCAGTATAATACTGGGTCTGGAATTTTAATAAACGGTGTATCTGACTATATCAGATACCACAACACAGTGATGAGCGGCAAATACTATTCCGCTGAATTATTCCCTGAAATTTTGACAGTTTGGAAGGTAGTTTTATGAATGCAAAATGCCTTGTTTTCCTACTTCCGGGATATAAATAAGGTTTTCGTGCGATATAGATAGCGGTAAAAAAAGAATCTTTTTGTCAAAGATTTGGTCGTTTCCTGCCTCATAGTAGCTCAACCAAAATTCATTAACTAAGTGAAAGGTTTCAGGGGTAATACGTTCTACCTGCACCCAAGTATTCGGTTCAACTAGTTCGAAGAAATGGCGTAGCGTGGCGGTTTTCTGTTCGGCAAATTCATCTACCCCGTAACCGCGACTCACTACAAATACATTGGTAAGGGCGAATTCATTGGTGTTGATCAGGTATACATACCAATCTTCAATCAGGGTTTCTAATTCTATATCAAATACTACGGCCAATTTTACGCCTTTTACTGATGGAAATTCTATATCGTTATTCATAATGAAACGAGTCTGTTTTTGGAGTTTATTTACCTTCCTCGTATTTCTTTTCGCCTGCTTCTATGGCTATATTCAAGAAGTTTTTACTTGGCGGAATTGGGCATACATACGATGGATTATAAACGCAATACGGGTTGTAGGCAAGGTTAAAATCTAATTGAAGTTGTTCGCCTTCTTTTGGTAAGCTCACATCTAAATAACGGCCACCTTGGTAGGTTTCTTTACCATTGGAAACATCGGTAAAGGGGATAAACAAATGTTGGGTATTGAACTCATCTTCAGGCTGAATGTAAAGGTAAAGCCTACAGGTTTGTCCGCTCAATTTGAAATCGGTATAGCCGTATCTGATAAAACGCTGGGCTCGCTTGTTGGTCATTGCCATAAAACGAGGGATGGTATCGTCTAGCTGAGTAATTGTACCCGTAGTTTTCCATTTGCTATTTGGCTCATAGTACTTAAGCCTTGTGAAATTAGATTGGGTACCAAAGGGACTTTCTGGACTTGTGGCCATAAATAGGTCTTTTTCGGTCCGTATTTTTTTAATGGTGTTGGTATATGCTTTATCGGCAGCGTTTTTACTTTGAAAGTAAAGAGCTACTACCATCACAACACCAAGGACAATAACGGCTATAAAAACACTATTTTTCATCTGGCAATAATTAGTATAATTTATTTAAGATCAGGTATTAAAGAACTATAATGTTCAATAATGCCTTCATCGGCAAAGCTTTTGTAACCGTGGTTGGTATAGATAATATGGTCCAACACAGGAATATCTAGCGTTTTACCTGCGTGCATTAAAGTTTTGGTAAGGTCTAGATCGGCTTTAGAGGGATTTGTATTTCCGCTTGGGTGGTTATGCGATAAAATGATACCGCAGGCATTATTTTCTAAGGCAGTTTTAAAGATCACCTTAACATCGGCTATTACACCTGATACTCCTCCTATTCCTACAGATACTATTTTTAATATGGCATTTGCTCTATTAAGCAATATCACCATAAATTGTTCTACCTCTAAATCGTGCAGGTAAGGCTTTAAGGCGAGGTAGGCATCTCTGGAAGAAGAAATCTTTGTGGTCTGCTCACGGTCTTCTGTGCTGCGTCTTCTGCCAAGTTCAAGGGCTGCACCAATAGTTATGGCTTTAGCTTGACCTATGCCCTTCACCTTTTGCATATCTTTAATGGTGAACCTAGCGAGCTTATCAATACTGCTGCCAGCGGTAGCCATGAGCTTCTTGGCGACATCAACCGCAGTTTCATTGCCCGTACCAGTCGCAATAAGAATGGCAATTAATTCCGCATCAGAAAGGGCACGCCAACCCTTCAGGAGCATTTTCTCCCGAGGTTTATCTTCTTCGGCCCAGTCTTTAATTGTAAGTTTTTGGGTAGCGGAATCGGTTGGGTTACTCATTAATTTATCTGATGCCCTATCTCGGTAACAAGAGCAAATTTTTGCTGTGAATATAGGCAGTATTATTAAGCCAAGTTACTTTATACCAAACATCGGTTTTGGCGGTAATAGTAACTCTGTGACCCTGACTTACTTTGGTAATATTGTTGCTGGCGGCACTAGGGCCATCCATAAGCATAGTATTGTTAAAGGCTATAATTGCCTTTTGGTTGATGGTTTGGATATTATTAGCCACGGCAAACCCAATAATGCACACCAAGAAAATAAGCGGATAATAAACTAACTGCTTGCCTTTATACCTGCTTTGAAACATAGCCAAAACCAAAATTAAGGATATAGCGATGCCAGAAAGCACCACAATATCATCGGTTTGGTAGTAGTACTGAAGCAGCAGGTCTAAGTCTGAGAAGTTGTAGCCTTGCAAGTTATACTGATTTGCCAAAATTCTGATTTGCTCTTGGAGCGATTTGCTCGGCGCAATTTGGTAGCAGAGATTCAAGTAATATATTTCGGCAGGATAGTTTCTGAGAGCAGAAGCACAATTAGCCATTTTAAGGAGCAGGGCAGGGGATGCCATACTTTCCTGCTTCATTACGAGCTGGTAATTTCTGAGTGCTTTTTTGAATTCACCTTGCTTCCAAAGGCTATCGGCAAGTTTTTCCGTAGGTTGGGAAAAAGCTAACGAGCTCATTAGTAGCGAGATGAATACAACTAGGGAAATATTCTTCATTTATTTCATTGTAATTGTTGCAAGGTAATTATTATCTGCCTACTTTTGCATCCGCAATAGGGGAAACACCCTCTGCAAATATTACCCGATTCGTTAGCTCAGCTGGTAGAGCATTACACTTTTAATGTACAGGTCCTGGGTTCGAGCCCCAGACGGATCACAAGAAAAACCTTCT
>JAIYDB010000115.1 GCA_027487695.1 Cytophagaceae bacterium
GCCGGGCTAGCCCGGCTTTATTTGTTTTAAAGAAATGCCAGTAACTAGCTATTTAAGAATTGTTCTACTGCCGCCGTAAACTTTGCAGCACTTGGTAAAATCTGAGCTTCTAATCCTTGGTTTAATGGAATAGCAGGCGTTGGCGCTGCTCCTAGGGTTGCCACAGGAGCATCTAGATTACGGAAACATTGCTGGGTTATTCTACAAGCTAATGATTCTGCAAAGCTGTTTAAAAGAGGTTCTTCAGTAACTACTATTGCTTTACCATGAATTTTAACACGTTCCATTATTAGCTTTTCATCTAAAGGATTTAAAGTTCTTAAATCCACTATTTCAATCGATCCTTTAAACTTATCAGAGGCTGCTTTAGCCCAGTAAACACCCATACCATAGGTAATTACCACACAAGAATTGCCTTCATCTAAAGCATCTTGAGAGGCGTATTGCACTATATTGGCTTTACCTAAAGGTAAAATATAATCTCTCTCAGGTTCTATGGTTTTGGCATCGTCAGTCCCTTGAACTTTGCTCCAATACAAGCCCTTATGTTCAAGCATAATTACAGGATTAGGATCTAAAAAAGCAGCCTTCATCAATCCTTTCATATCGGCAGCATTGCTTGGGTAGCAAACTTTAATACCTCGGATATTAAGTAAAGTACTTTCAATTGAACCACTATGGTAAGGACCACCACCACCATAAGCACCAATCGGGATTCTAACTAAGGCACCAACTGGAAACTTTCCATTAGTTAGGTAACAGCTTTTTGCCATTTCCACTGCCAGCTGATTCATTCCTGGCCAGATATAATCTGCAAACTGAACTTCTACAATTGGTTTTGCTCCTACAGCACTCATACCAACGGTACTACCTATAATGTAAGCCTCTTGAATAGGCGTATTAAAAACACGCTCATCGCCAAATCTTACAGCAAGCATTGCAGCCTCTCTGAAAACTCCTCCAAGCTTACCTCCCACATCTTGACCATAGAAAAGTGCATTAGGATAATCTTGAAGTATTTCTTCTACTGCGTGTAAGGCAGCATCAACCATTACCACTTTGGTACCGCCCGTAGGGGTTCGAGTACCTTTTTCTGTACCTACATAAGTGGGAGCAAATTCATGGTCTAATGCAGTGGTAGGGTCTGGATTATCGGCAGCTAGTGCTTGCTCGTATTGACTAAATACATCGTATTCGGCCTTTTCAATAATAGCGTCTAATTCAAGTTGATTGGTACCATTGCTTAACAAGAAATGGTACATCTTTTCAACAGGGTCTTCTGAAATAGCCTGTTCTAAATCGTCTTGTCTATACCATTCGCGGCGTACCCCACTAGTATGGTGACCAATAAGGGGGCACTTAGCATGCACTAAAACTGGGCTTCGCTGAGTTCTGCAAATGCTGAAAGCCTCTTGCATCACTTCAAGGCATTGCACATAATTAGTGCCATCGATGGTCCTTCGCTCTAAGCCTGGAAAACCAGCTGCATATTGATAAGCATCGGCCTTTCTAAATTCTTCCTTGTGGGCAGAAATACTCCAGCCATTATCTTGTACCAAGAAAATGATTGGCAAGTTCTTTAAAACTGCCATTTGAAATGCCTCAGCTATTTCACCTTCAGTTACTGAACCATCGCCAAGAGAGCAAAGCACCACACTACGCTTATCGCCTACTAAATCTTGAGATTCCAGGTATTTGATGCCGTGTGCCATACCCGTTGCAGGGATAGCCTGCATACCTGTGGCACTACTTTGGTGCGGAATGGTTGGAAACCCTTCACGCTTCAAACTTGGGTGAGAGTAATAAGTACGGCCACCACTGAAAGGATCGTCACGCTTGGCTAAAAGTTGTAGCATTAACTCATATGGAGTAATGCCCATAGCCAAAAGCATGCTATCGTCCCTGTAATACGGAGAGGCGTAATCATCGGCCGTTAATTGCAAACCTGCTGCAATTTGAATAGCCTCGTGTCCACGAGAAGTGGCGTGAACATATTTTGCGCAAATGGTTTTGTTTTCCTCATAAAGGTTGGCCATTGCTCTGGCAGTTACCATGATGGTAAAAGCCTTTATTAAGTCAGTTTTATTCAAGATTGAAGCAGAAGTAGCAGCATCAAGCACCATAAAGTTCTCTTTCTGTGATTCGGTGTAATTCAGTGCGAAGATAGTAAGAAAAGGGTAGGGAAGACTTAAAAGCTGCATTCACAACTATAACAACCTAAAAACAAAAAAGGCGCACTAGGAAAATCCTAATGCGCCTTTGGTTAAATATCAATTCACTATTGCTTGAAAAGTTCAGCAGTAAAGCTAATGTTTACTTCATCGCCTAAAGCAGCTGACGATTCGCCAATGCCGAAATCTGAACGCTTAATAGTTAATGTACCTTGGAAAGCAGCATCTTCTACTTCAGTACCCTTATCATCCATTGGTACCATTGTTTTACCAATGTAGCTAAAAGGTAACTCAACAGGTTTTGTTACGCCTTTAACTGTAAGTTCACCAATGGCAACATACTGATTATCGCGCTTTTCTAACTTATTAGCCTTGTAGGTAATAGTTGGGAATTTAGCTGCATCAAAGTAATCAGGAGTTTTTAAATGTTCATCTCTATCTTTATTAGAAGTATTGATACTTGCAGCATCAATAGTTGCCTCTAAGCTAAAGTTTTCACCAAAACTAGCTGAACCAGTTACTTTAGTAAAGTTACCTTTAGAAATTGAAATCAAGTGCTTGATATCGAAGCTAACATAAGTATGTGCAGCATCAAATACGAATGAACCGTTAATTTCTGAAATGTCCTTTACCTCAGTTGAGCTGGTTACAATTTCTGATTTAGCTAATCCTGCCTCAACAGCCTTATTTACATCTTCGCCATTGTTTAAGTATGGTCCTATTACTAGGGCAACTATTGACATTAGCTTAATCAAGATGTTCATAGATGGACCAGAAGTATCTTTGAATGGATCACCTACGGTATCGCCAGTTACAGAAGCCTTGTGAGGTTCAGAACCTTTGTAATAGGTTTGACCATTAATAACTACACCTTTTTCAAATGACTTTTTAGCGTTATCCCAAGCACCACCAGCGTTAGATTGGAAAATAGCCATAAGCACACCACTTACAGTAACACCGGCTAATAAACCACCTAATTCAGCAGGTCCAAATAGGAAACCTACGATTGCAGGAACTATAAGAGCCATTGCACCAGGTAACATCATTTCTCTTACCGCTGCATTGGTTGAAATTTCAATACACTTTTGGTATTCAGGCTTAGCATCTGGGTGACCTTCCATTAAACCTTTGATTTCACGGAACTGACGACGAACTTCTTCAACCATTGCCATTGCGGCTCTACCTACTGCACCCATAGCTAATGAACTAAATACGAAAGGAATCATACCTCCCACAAATAGACCTGCTAAAACACGAGCATTAGAGATATCAATCACCTCTAAGCCAGTAATGTGCATGAAGGCAGCAAATAATGCTAGTGAAGTTAATGCAGCTGAAGCAATCGCAAAGCCTTTACCGATAGCTGCAGTAGTGTTACCTACAGCATCAAGAACGTCTGTATTAGTTCTTACTTCTTTAGGAAGACCGCTCATTTCAGCAATACCACCTGCGTTATCCGCAATTGGACCGAATGCGTCAATAGCTAATTGCATACCAGTTGTAGCCATCATACCTGCAGCAGCAATAGCCACACCATATAAACCGGCCACCATAAAACTACCAACAATACCTGCTGCAAGAATTAAGATAGGAAGGGCAGTACTCATCATACCTACACCTAAACCAGCAATAATGTTAGTTGCAGCACCCGTAGATGACTGCTTAATAATGCTATTAACTGGAGGTTTACCCATGGCACAGTAGTATTCAGTTACTAAACTGATAAGGGTACCTACCACTAAACCAATTATTACAGCAAAGAATACACCTGTATTTGAATAGGTTTCGCCTTTCAAAGTCCAAGTTTCAGGGATCATTTTAACGATGATAAAATAACTAGCAACCGCAGTCATAATTACTGCAGCGAAGTTACCTACGTTCAATGCCTTCTGAGGATCGCCACCTTCTTTCACTTTTACAAGGAAAGTGCTAATCATTGAAAAAATAGAACCTGCACCAGCAATTACCAATGGTAAAATGATAGGTGAAAGTCCGTTCATGCCATCGTTAGTGGCTTTTACTTGCAAACCAAGTACCATTGTACCAAGGATAGTTGCTACAAATGAACCGAACAAATCGGCACCCATACCTGCAACATCACCTACGTTATCACCTACGTTATCTGCAATTACAGCAGGGTTTCTAGGGTCATCTTCAGGGATATTAGCTTCTACTTTACCTACTAAATCTGCACCTACGTCAGCAGCTTTAGTATAAATACCTCCACCAACACGAGCAAATAGGGCAATACTTTCAGCACCTAATGAGAAGCCTGTAAGTACTTCTAAAACGCGGGTCATTTGAAGTGTATCGTTGGTCATTTCAGGGTTAAACATCATCATAAAGACAATGAATAAAGAACCTATACCAATTAGGGCCAAACCAACAACGCCCATACCCATTACTGCACCACCAGCAAAAGAAATATCTAATGCTTTAGAAAGTGAAGTTCTGGCAGCTTCAGCAGTACGTACATTGCTTTTTGTAGCAATACGCATACCAATAAAGCCTGCAAGGCCTGAGAAAGTAGCACCTATTAAAAAGGCTACTGCTATTAATGGACTAGATTCTGGATTGTTCCAAGAAATTGCAGTTAGTAAAGCTGCAACAACTACACCAAATATGGCTAGTATTTTGTACTCTGTTTTAAGGAAGGCCATTGCACCGTCAGCAATGTAACCAGCAATCTCCTGCATTCGGGCGTTGCCGGCATTTTGTTTCGTAACCCAAGCAGAACGCCACATTACAAATAGTAATGATAGCACTCCCAGAGCTGGGATAGCATAAAGTAAACTAATATTCATAAGTACTTAATTTGGTTGTTACTTTTCAGTTAGGGTGCAATAATATTGTTTGTATTCCTTTTTCCCACTATTACCTAATAAAAAACGTGTAAATAGTTCAAAAGATTTTCAAAAATAGCCTATTTCTAGGCATTACCACCCATCAAAATTAGACATACCAGTTTTTGTTTTCAAGGAAGTCCATTTATTAAGAACATAGTTTAGATTATCTTTGTACTATGATGTCTAAGCATTTTAACCATATAGTGATAAGTAGAACCGACGCCATTGGCGATGTGATTCTTACTTTGCCTATGGCTAAAATCTTGAAAGAGTTATATCCTAATACCCATATAAGTTTCATTGGTAAAAATTACACCGTCCCTATCTTAAACTGCTGTGCTTTTATTGATGAGGTTGTTTTAGATACCGATTTTATATCCGGGAAATGGGAACCTGATATTAACCCAGATGCTATTATTTTTGTAAAACCTGAAAAGGAAATCGCAAAGGCTGCTAAAGTAAGAGGCATTAAACTTCGAATAGGTACATCGCATAGACTTTTTCATTTGCTTTATGCCAACAAGCTTCTGAGGTTCACTCGCAAGAGGTCTGATTTGCACGAAATAGAGCTGAATTTGAAGTTAATAAGTCCTTTCACGAATCAGGTTTTTAAAAAGGAAGCTTTGATTAACAGCTTTGGACTTACCCCTCCTCCTGTTTCGGAAAATGTAAAAGGTGTTTTAAGGAAAACTGAAAATAAGACTGCAATAATTCTCCATCCTAAAAGCCGAGGTAGCGCAAGGGAATGGCCTTTAGATTCTTATTTAGAACTTACAAAGCAGTTTGCAAAAACCCATCCTAATGTATTATTCCTTATCACAGGGACAGAGGCAGAAGGGGCTTTGATACGGTCAGAAAACAGAGCTTTACTTTTTCAACATAATACTATTGATCTTACAGGACAACTAACCCTCACGGAATTCATCAGTTTGATAGGTGCTGTAGATGGATTGGTCGCTTGTTCCACAGGTCCATTGCACATAGCCTCGGCTTTGGGTAAGAATGCCCTTGGATTATATCCGCCAACCAAACCTATGCATCCAGGCAGATGGGCACCTATTGGACCTAAAGCAAGCTTTTTAGTTCAAAGCAAACCTTGCGAAGTTAATAGCAAAGGTAAAAAGGACAAAGGCTGTTCTTGCCTGAAGGGTATTTCAGTTTCTGAGGTTGAAGCAGTATTAGATACTTGGCTTAAATAATAAGTCAAAGACTTCTTCAATGGCTTTATAAACCAGGTTTAGATCTGGTTTTGTAATGGTATAAGGTGGTAGTATATACACTACATTGCCCAATGGCCTTAAGAGCACATTCCTTTTCAGAAACTCAGCATATAATATATGTCTTGCTTCATGCACATAGCTTGTTGGTGAACCTTGCAAGAGTTCAAAAGCAAGTATAGGGCCGCAAGCACGGGTAATAACAGGATAGCCCTTTTGCTCAATTAAGAATTTAAATTCGTTATTACTTTCCTCAATATCAGCCAAGTAGTGACAATAATCGGCAGATAGCAATAAATCTAAACTTGTATTTGCACAAGCACAAGCCAAGGGATTAGCAGTAAAAGAATGCCCGTGAAAGAAAGTCTTATACAAATCAGATGTATTGTAGGCCTCCCAAATGGGTAGATTGCAAATGGTGAGTCCCATTGGTAAAATACCGCCTGTAAGTGCTTTCGAAAGGCAAACAATATCTGGCTTGCTTACCAAATGATGGATAGCAAACAGTTTACCAGTCCGGCTAAAGCCAGTCATTACCTCATCGGCAATACATAAAATACCTGCTTTTTGGGCAATAGCAACCAACTGCTCTAACAAGGCCACTTTATACATCTGCATACCACTTGCTCCTTGTATAAATGGTTCAAAGATAAAAGCAGCGTGATTTTGGTGGATTAGGTCCTGAAATACTTTGATACAAGCGTAATCAGCCTCATTCAAAGGCAAATGAATATCTGTACAATAAGGAATGTCCAAATAATCAACATCGAATAACAATGCCTTATAAGGAGCAGTGAAAGCACTAGGTTCAGCAACACTCATAGCGCCAAAGGTATCTCCGTGATAGCTACCTGTTAAGGCTATTACCTTTGTTCTTTCAGTTTCACCTTTATTCCAGAAGTATTGTAAAGCCATTTTAAGGGCAACTTCAATGGCAGTACTGCCATTATCTGAAAAGAAGGCCTTTTTATAGCTATCGCCTAACAAAGGCAATAACTTGGTAACCAAATCAAGTGCTGGCTTATGACTAAAACCTGCAAAAATTACTTGTTCCAGAGTATTCGCTTGTTTAAACAAAGCCTCTGCAAATGCAGGATGGCTATGTCCGTGAATACTCACCCACCAACTACTAATAGCATCAATAATTTCCCTACCATCGTTAAGATAAAGGCGTGCTCCTTTACCTGAAACCACTGGCAGGGGTGCCATTGTACCCACTTGAGGAGTAAAAGGATGCCAAAGAGGGTAGGCTGGACTCGTTTTTAAGTTTTCCATTAAAATTTTTATACCAAAGCTGGTAATAATTCTTGTGCCATTTGAGCAATTACCTTTGGCGTTATTTCGTTCAATTTAGGGATATGTGCCAATACTGGCCATCCTGCATATTGTGCTATAAACTCGGCTGAATCGTTATGTAAATCGCCATTAAAAACGATACCTTTTACCCTAACATTCCTTCTGTTAATTTCATTAATAGCTAACAATGAATGGTTTATACAACCAAGGTATAAGTTTACTACCAAAACTACCTCTAATGATAGAAACTGCGGAATATCAATTACAAAGTCCTTTTCATTCAAAGGGACCATTAAACCTCCCGCACCTTCTACCACCAAATGTTCTGTTTCTAAAGGGGGAATTCGCAATTCGTGAAGGTCAATGTTTATTCCTGCTTGGCTTGCAGCAAAGTGTGGCGATGCAGGAATAGCCAGTTTATAAAGTTCTGGTATTATTTTTACGTCAGGAATAAGACCTTGTATGGTCTGAGTATCGGTAGGTTCACCTGCCTGCACAGGCTTCCAGTAGGTTGCTTCTAAAGCTTTTGTTAAGATGGCACTCACTAGGGTTTTACCACTATCGGTACCTATTGCGGTTACAAACAAATGCATTGAATTATTAAATAAGAAGTAAAACAAGTAGGTTCGCAAATTACTTGTAAAATTGATGACCACCTTCGGTAATTATCAATTTTAGCTAAGGAGCATTACCTACTGATTGACACAATGAAAATTACTATTGATAAAAATTCTGGCTATTGCTTTGGTGTTGAATATGCTATTCAAATGGCAGAAGACCACCTTAAAGATAACCAGCCCTTGTATTGTTTAGGCGATATTGTGCATAATGCAATGGAGGTGAAAAGGTTAAATAACCTTGGCTTGCATGTAATTACTCATCAGGAATTGGAGACGATGCAAAACTGCAGAGTGCTTATCAGAGCTCACGGTGAACCACCTTCAACCTATGAATTAGCACTTAAAAATAATATTGAGTTAATAGATGCTTCTTGTCCTGTTGTACTTAAACTGCAAAATAGAGTAAAGCATGCCTATGATAAAATAAATAAGATTGGCGGTCAAATAGTGATATATGGTCAAAATGGACACGCCGAAGTAACTGGTATTTCTGGGCAAACCAATAATGAGGCCATTGTTGTTACCAATGAAGCAGATTTAGAAAAAATCGATTTCACTAAACCAGTTGAACTGTTTTCTCAGACCACCAAAAGCACCAAAGGTTTTTACCATATAGCAGAGTTAATTGAAGAAAAAGTTAAGGAAAACTATTGCGATAGTGATGGTAATGAAAGCATTACCCCTTTCGAAGCCAATGACTCTATTTGCAGACAAGTAAGTAATAGAGAACCGCAGCTTAGGAAATTTGCCACTGAACACGATGTAATCATTTTTGTAAGTGGCAAAAAAAGCAGCAATGGCAAAGCGCTCTATGCAGTTTGTAAAGAAGTAAACCCAAATAGCTATTTCATTGAAAGTGAAGAAGAATTAGATAATAACTGGTTTAACAAAAACGAAACAATAGGAATTTGTGGAGCAACTAGCACCCCAAATTGGCTTATGGAGCAAGTTTCACAAGCCATAGAGGCAACTCAAATGTTGGCTTAAAACAAAATTTTTAGGAATTAAGAAAATTTAGCAGATTTACCCAACTATTTACCTAGTTCAGTTTTATGAAAGGAATAATTTTAGCAGGCGGTTCTGGTACTCGTTTGCATCCGCTCACGTTAGCTATGAGCAAGCAGATGATGCCAGTTTATGATAAGCCGATGATATACTACCCGCTATCGGTTCTGATGCTTGCTGGAATAAATGAAATCTTAATCATTTCAACGCCACACGATTTACCGCTTTTTGAGAAACTACTTGGCGATGGTAGCCAAATAGGCTGTAAGTTCAGCTATACTGTTCAACCATCTCCTGATGGTTTGGCTCAAGCTTTCATTTTGGGGGCCGATTTTATTGGCGATGATAAGGTAGCCCTCATATTAGGCGATAACATTTTCTATGCAGCAGGCTTAAGTAAACTACTTGAAGAACATACAAACCCAGATGGTGGTGTTGTTTTTGCTTGTCATGTTCACGACCCTGAGCGATACGGTGTAGTTGAATTTGATGACAATTACAAAGCCATTAGCATTGAAGAAAAACCTGCAAAGCCAAAAAGTAACTTTGCTGTTCCAGGTCTTTATTTCTACGATAACTCGATAGTTGAAATAGCTAAAAACCTTAAACCTTCACCAAGAGGCGAACTTGAAATTACCGATGTCAATAAAATTTACCTTGAAATGGGCAAGTTGAAAGTAGGTATTTTGAATAGAGGGACTGCTTGGTTAGATACAGGTACTCACGCATCGTTGATGCAAGCAGGTCAGTTTGTACAGGTAATAGAAGAAAGACAGGGACTTAAAATTGGCTGTATAGAAGAAATTGCTTGGCGCAAAGGCTTTATTACCAATGCACAGCTTACCGAAATAGCTAAACCGTTAGTTAAAAGTGGCTATGGCCAGTATCTGCTTAATTTAATGAACGGAAATTAGCAGAAAGTTAACATACGTAAACAATTAAAAGCCACGCACTTAGCGTGGTTTTTTGTTTCAATATTATTTTATTGTTAACATTATCTTGTTTAAATGTTAACAATTTAATAACATTGTATTCAAGTTCACTTAAACATCCACTCTGATCATATGAAAGCAACCACAGAAAAATTAGCTGCAGGCAACAATACCTCAAGCATCAGCCATAAAATTAGCGCCATTGGCCTTTTTGCCTTCTTGATAATCTTAGGATTTTACTCTTCGGCATTTTCTCAAACTGAGATAGCTGCAGTTACTCCCAAGCCTGTAGTAGAACCTGCTAAAACAGGGTTTCTACCTGCTGTTTATTCAGAAGTAAAGCCTAACAACCTAGAAAACCTGATTCAAGAAAACCTGGCTGGCGCAGTAAGCGATGAAAACGACCACACTATTAAGCTCTATTTTACTGTAGATGCTAATGGTAAGGTAACTAACATATCTACTCACGGTGTTTATTCTAGTAAATTACAAACTAGCTTAGCCAAGTTAACTACCATAATGCCTGTTTGGCAACCTGCTACCTTTAATGGCGAACCTATCCCTAGTAAAGTGATTGTACCTGTTAAATTTATAAGTAGCGTCACCAGAATAGGGGAATAAGCACTCTTAAATTTTGCTTAACGAAAGTCGGTACTTTGCAGTACTGACTTTTTTGTATTTTAGGGGATGATTACTACAATGCTATGCGACGACGGTAGCCATACCTTATTTAATGATGTTATAAACGATACCTATCATAGTAGGCTAGGTGCAGTTACGGAATCTAAGCACGTATTCTTAAAGAATGGCTTGTTTGCCTTAATTGAAAAGGGAGTAACTGAAATAAACATTTTGGAAGTGGGCTTTGGTACAGGCTTAAATGCCTTATTAACTATCCAAGAAACCGGTTTACCCAAATTTGATCATCTAAAAATTAACTACCACACCTTTGAAACAGAGCCATTATCTCCAGAAATACTTGGTAAACTAAATTATCCGACAGTGGTAGCTGATGTTGCTGGTGTAATTTTTTCGCTTATTCACAATGATAAATGGGGAGTGCCATTTCAAGTTACAACCAACTTGAACTTTACCAAATGGAAAATGCCTATTCAAAAGGCAGAAACCATTAAAGATAAACTACCTGCTTTCAATCTTATCTACTTTGATGCTTTTGCACCAAATAACCAGCCTGAAATGTGGGAAACCCCAGTTTTTGAGCTGCTTTATGGCCTTTCATGTCCTCAGTGTAGGTTAGTTACCTACTGTGCTAAGGCTCAAGTAAAGCGAAATTTGAAGGCTGCAGACTTTAAAGTTACGGCAGCACCTGGTCCGCCACGAAAAAGAGAAATGATTATTGCTGAAAAAATTGCATAATACTTGCTTTTATTTGGACAAATCACATCTTAATAAAATTTTTATTGGTGTAATAAAAACATTACCATTTATAGTTTCGTTAAAAATACAAGTTGTAATTTTACAACTATAAATCTGGACCCAATAAACCTCTTATAAGCAAATGACTGCGACTCAACTAATCCCAAAGGAATCGTTAAACGCTTTCCACTTTACATCGGCAAGCGATGTATTACAGAACCTAGATTCAAAAAAACGTAGACAAATAGATTTAGAAAAGGCACTGGTATTAGGCAATGGCTATCAAGGAAAAGTAAAAATCACAATGGTAACTGCCGATAACCAAGTGCTTGCTGTTCAAACTACGATATGGTCGGTTTCTGATAATCACGTTACCTTGAAAGGCGGAACCAATATTCCTGTATCGTCAATCTACTCAATTGAGTTTTAAGCGAAACCACAATTACTTAAAAAGCCTGCGTGAAACGCAGGCTTTTTGCGTTATTTACAAAGTAATACGAAGTAATCAATTCATACGATGCACCCAAAGGTTAACGCGGAAATCATTGCCATAGGCGATGAAATCTTATTCGGTCAAATCACAAATACCAATGCTCAATATATCAGTGCACAGTTAGATAAAATTGGGGTACACACTATACAACAAACTGCAATTTCAGATTCTGCCGAAGCAATTCAAGAAGGTTTAACCAACGCCCTACAAAGGGCTGATATTGTGCTTATTACAGGAGGTCTAGGCCCTACTAAAGATGACCTAACAAAATATACCTTAGCTCAATACTTTAATTCAAAACTTGAAATTAACGAAGAAGCCTTAGCCCACATAACCCACCTGATGGTTTCAAGAGGCAGGGAAATGAATGAGCTTAATCGCTTGCAAGCCTTACAACCTACCAAGGCTAAGTACATAAAAAACGAAGTAGGCACAGCTCCAGCTATGTGGTTTAATGCTCCAGATGGAAAAGTAGTAATTGCTATGCCTGGGGTACCTTTTGAAATGAAGCACATTCTGGAACACCAGATTTTGCCTCAGATTAAAACTATGTTTAATACTGAGTCTGTAATTCACTATTATATTAAAACAATAGGCATAGCAGAATCGGCCTTGGCAATAAAGATTGAAGATTGGGAAAATAGCCTACCTCAGCACATTAAATTAGCCTATTTACCAAGCTTTGGTCAGGTAAAAATGAGGCTTACAACAACAAATTCAGATCAAGAATTAGCCAAGCAGGAATTAAAAAATAGGGCTGAAGAGATTCTGCCAATCATATCCAAGTATGTATACCATACTGGATCAGATATTGATTTTGAGGCTATTATTGCTGAATTGCTCCAACAAAACAACCTAACTTTAGCAGTCGCAGAAAGCTGTACTGGAGGAGCCTTAAGTGCTTTATTTACCAATATGGCTGGTAGTAGTGCCTATTTTAAGGGTGGGATAGTGGCGTATTTAAGGTCAATCAAAGAAAACGTTTTGGGTGTACCATCAGAAACTATTACCCAATACGGCATTGTAAGTGAAGAAACCGCAGCTGCAATGGCAATAGGAGCAGCAAAAGTTTTAGATGCCGATATTGCAATTAGCACAACAGGGGTAGCTGGTCCTTCCGCCTATGATAATAAGCCAGTTGGCACAGTTTGCATAGGCATATCGTTTAAAGGTGAGGTATTTACCCAAACTTTTCAGCTAATGAATATGAGGGAAACCAACATAAGGTTAGCCTGTGTAATGGCACTAAACAAACTTAGGCTCATTTTGAACGAAAAAGGAATTGGGCTAAAATAAGGTTTACCCATTGCAGCTATTCATTACATTTGCATATTCATTATTAAACCCGAAAATTATATGTTAGCTATATTGCTACAAGCAGGTGGAGCCCCCGCATCAGGAAATTCTTCTTTGATAAATCAGTTAATCCTGTTTGGTGGTATTGCCATAGTATTTTACTTCTTTATGATTAGGCCTCAGCAAAAGAAGGCGAAAGAAGCTAAAAACTTTATTGAAGAAATTAAGGTAGGCGATACCATAATTACCATCGGTGGTATTCACGGAACACTAATTGAAAAAAACGACCTTACAGCTGTTGTAGAAATAGCTAGAGGTTTTAAAATAACCATTGAGCGTGCTGCTATTTCTGTGGAAAGTACTAAGCGTTTAAAGGCAGTTGCTGAAAAAGCCAAAGCATAAATGAAGCAATTGTTCATCAGAATTTTTGGAAAGCCTCCTAAAGAATACCCCGCCATACTTGTTTGCTTGTTTATGGCTGGGGTAATCTGGTTTTTCAATGCGATGAACAAAGAATACACAACCCAAATTAAATACCCCGTTCACTTTAATTTTGACGAAGAACGTCTTACCTCTGTAGGTGAGTTACCTGATAAATTAAAAGTAAACGTAACTGGGCAAGGCTGGAATTTGCTTAAACGATCGTTGTATTATAATGTAAAACCTGTAGAAATAAGAACTGCAGGTTTTGCGGGCAAAAGGTTTCTTACCAGTCCAGATTTATTGCCTTCGTTTACTGCTCAAATGCCAGAGTTAAAGGTAAACTACGTAATAAGCGATAGTATTTTGGTAAACCTTAACCGATTGGTCACCAAGCGGGTACAGTTGATTGCAGATACATCTAGCTTTAAAGCTGCTGCGGGATATAAAATACAATATCCAATTACCCTTACCCCTGCTTATACCGAAGTTTCTGGCGCCAGTTCAATCATAGCCAAGTTACCTAACTCAATAAAAGTCACTATACCCACTAATACCTTAACAGGTAATTTTGAGGAGGCAGTACCTCTTGATTTTAAGGAATTTGGCAACCTAAAGTTTAAAAACAAAAGTGTTGTTGTTGGCATAAAGCTCATTAAGCTAAAAGAAATTTCGGTAGAAGTACCTATACAGGTTATCAACGCCAAAGGTGAGGTTAAGCTATCTGATAGTGTGGCTACAATAGTTTTGATTGTACCTGAAGAACAGGTAGCAACACTAAAAACCGATAGTATAAGCGTGGTTGTAGATATGAAAGAGGTTACTGACCTAAACAAACCAATTACCCTTAAAGTAAAAAACTTACCAAGAGGACTAGAACAATACAGCATTGAGCCAGCAACCACCAATTTGGAGAAAGAATAACCAAGTTTTTCAGGTAGGAATTACGGGTGGTATTGGTAGTGGTAAATCTACTATCAGCAAGGCATTTGTGGCTTTAGGAGTTCCATATTACGATGCTGATGCTGAAACCAAAACTATTATGAATACGCATATCCCTTTGAGGCATGCTATTCAAGTTGCCTTTGGCGAAGGCTGTTATAATGAAAACGGACTTAACAGACCTTATTTAGCGGAAAAAGTATTTCATTCGGAATCTGAAACTCAAAAGTTAAATGCCATAGTGCATCCTTTTGTGGCTCAAGGTTATGCTCAATGGATTGAGAAACATAAAAATGCAGCTTATATTTTAAAGGAAGCAGCACTTTTATTTGAATCCGGCAGTTACCAATCGGTTCATTTTACCATTAATATAAGTGTACCTGCTCCAGAACGCTTGAACAGAGTACTTTCAAGAGATACATTCAGAAACCAAGCGCAAATTGAAGCTATTATGGAAAGACAATGGTCCGAAGACCAACGCCTTGAAGTAGCAGACTTTACTTTGCGGAATAGCAATACCGATATCGTTTTACCAACCATTTTGGAACTACATTCGCAGTTCCAAACACCAACTTTCCAAGAAAAATATGGCATACACCGGCCTTCAACTTACTGATACTGTGATGATGGTTAAACCCATCGATTTTACATTTAATGAACAAACCGCTGCCGATAACGAGTTTCAGCATAAATTAGCTGATAGTTCTACCAACGTAACTGAATTGGTTTTACAGGAATTTAATAATGCAGTTAGCCTGTTAAAAAACCACGGTATTAATGTATTGGTACTTGATTATGCTCCTAGCAATATCAAAACTCCTGATGCTGTTTTTCCTAATAACTGGATTTCTATGCACAGAAGTGGTACTGTGTTTTTGTACCCAATGTTTGCACCTAACAGAAGGCTAGAAACGGAACGTTATCCAGATGTGCAACGTTTAATGTTACAGAACGGTAAAATGATCCTTGAAACTAAGGACTTACGTTCTGCTGCGGTTGATGGCCATTATTTAGAAGGTACAGGCTCGGTAATTTTTGACCATACCAATAAGATTATTTATGCTTCACTTTCGGTTAGAACCAATGTGGAAGCCTTGGCTGAATTAAAAGATAGTTTAGATTATGACCGAGTAATCGTTTTCAAGTCGGCATCTAGCAGCGGTAAAGAGTTTTACCATACCAATGTTATTCTAAGCATTGGCGATAAACATGCTATTATTTGTGCTGAAGCAATTCCTGATAAAGAAGAGCGCAGTTGGGTAGTGGAGTCATTAGCTAAAACACATGATGTAATTACCATTAGCTTAGAACAAACAGAAAAACACTTCTGCGGAAATTCTTTACAGCTAGTTAATAGCAGAGGTGAGAAGTTCATTGTGATGTCTGAAAATGCATTAAATGCTTTCACGGATTCTCAAAAAGAGCAATTAAAACCACATGGAACCTTACTTGGATTATCAATTCCAACCATAGAATACATAGGTGGAGGCTCTGCTAGATGTATGATTGCAGAGGTTTTTCTACCAAAAGCTTAATGTAAATGCCCGATTTCTTTATTTGAGATCGGGCATTGTTTCATCTTCAGGAAGCTTTTTTCCTGGTTGCTCCTTGGTCATTGTGATTACTTCCTGATCAATAAACACAAGCAAGTCCTTTAGTCTATCAGGAGCATTCCCTTGCACTTCTATGGTAGAAGTTTTACCATCGTAAGTGATCGTAGTGATTACAGAAGGAAGATCAGGATTAACCATATACTCCTTATTTAATTTATGGTAACCAGCTCTTCTCGCCTGATTTTGAATATTATTTATAGTTTGTACAGGCAGAGTAAACAAATATCTACCCAAAAGTTCAACATTAGATTTGCCATGGTATAGCACTTGCCCATTGCCGTAAAGTGTAGCCTCATAAGCAGGACACTTCCCGTAGCAGGGTGTTTTACGGATGTAAACCACGGCTTTTGCGTTCTTGCTTATACCAAATTTATCCTCACCTTTTGGCTTTGAGCAACTTACAAAAAGGGAGATTAGAGTTACTAAAAGCGTAACTGTAAGAAAATTTTTAAAGTTCATAGATATGTAATGTTTATTTATGTTGCATTAAATGCCGTAAGTTACTTACTTGCCACCTCATTAACGCTACAAAGAAAGACAATCTGTCCTTATGGCTGAAACATCATCGAACAAAAACAACACCTTAATTTATATTATTATAGGTGTACTACTGTTAGGTAACGTAGGTTTACTATATACCTCGTTCAATAAATCAAGTGAAAACGACAAACTAGGTAAAGAAAACGATCAACAAAAAGTTGCTCTTCTTCAAGCAAGATCAGATCTGGATAGCCTTAGAGGTGAATTAGATGCAAAGATTGCAGAAGTTCGTAAGTTAGGTGGCGATACTACTATTTTGAGTGAAATGCGCAGAAACTTAGATAGTGAATTAAAAGTAGCTAAACGTGTTAACTACAACGATTCTAAGAAAATTAATGAGTTAACTGAAAAGGTTGACTTCTACATGACTCAGTTAAAGGAAAAGGATGCCGAGTTAGCTAAACTAAAAGCTGAGCGCGATAAATTTAACAAGGATAATCAAAACCTTAAAGGTCAGATTAGCCGTTCAGCCGATTCATTAAGCGCCTTAAATGCTGCAAAGCAAGCATTAGCTGAAAAGGTATCATTAGCAGCTGTTTTAAGAGCAGAAAACATTGTAACTTTTGTGGTTGATACAAAAGGTACTGAAAGAGAAACCTATGAAGGTGAAGCAATTAAAGCTAAAAGAATTGATCAAGTAGGTGTTGAATTCAACATTGCCGATAATAAAGTTGCCCGTAAAGAAAATAAAGACTTCTTCTTACGTGTAGTTGATGCGGCTGGTGCAACCATATCTGACCCTGCAACAGGTGGTGGCTCATTCAGTTTAAATGGTACTGAAACAGCTTATTCAGCTAAGCAAAGCATTTTGTTTGATAACAATAAGCCTAAAGTAGAATTCCGTTGGAAGCCAGTTTCTCGCCTAGCAAAAGGTACTTACAACTTAGAATTATACTGTGAAGGTGCTAAGATTGGTGAATCTACTTTAATAGTAAAGTAATTAATCCAATACCACAAACGAAAAAAGGAGCTGAAAATCAGCTCCTTTTTTCGTTTATATAAAGTTTGAAATTAAGCAAAGGTAACTATGCTAATACCAGCACCACCTCTATCTGCATGTTCATCAACTACAGAGGCAATACCTTTAAATTGAGTAAGTTGGCTACGGACCAGCTTTCTAAGAATACCATCGCCTTTGCCGTGTAAAATTCTAATTTCACGCATACCAAGTAAAATGGCGTTATCTATATAGCTATTGAGTTCAGTCATGGCCTCATCCCCTCGCATACCCCTCATATCGAGAGTAGGGGAGAAGTTGGCCATTCTAGTAGCCATATTTATGCCCTTAGCTGCAGGATGGTGCATAGCAGCTCCTGTAGCGTCGGAATATTGCTTAGTACTAGCCATTTCCAATTTTGAAATCTTGATAAACGATTTCAATATACCTGCTTGTATTTGGGCGGTATCATCTTTAATGGCGATTACCTCACCTACCAAGCCTGAATCTCTCACAGTTACAAGGCTACCTATTTTAATAGGTCCAGTAGCAACTTGAGTTTGCTCTTTAGGGAGCTGACTTTCAAGAACTGAGATTACCTCCTCTTCTTTTAGCGTTTCTTTCTTGAACTCATCCAGCTTTTTGCGGGCTTGGGTAGTGGCTTCTTTATCGGCCTTTTCTTCCTTAATAGTTCTAATAGTTTGCTCTATAGCTTGATTAGCCTGCTGAACTATGCGCTTAGCTTCAGCTTTCGCTTCATTTAAAACCGACTTACGCTGATTTTCAAGCATCGTTTGCAAGGATAAGTTACTACCTAGTAACTTTTCTAGCTGCTCGTTTTGCTGTAAGAACTTGCGGTTTTGCGCATTCATCTTATTCTTTTCCAGCTCTAACTCTTGCAGTAGTTCATCCATACGAACTTGTTCTTTACCTGCAAGCACCTTCGCCTGACTTATAACATCCTTAGAAAGACCTATTTTAGTAGCTATTTCTAAAGCAAAAGAACTCCCCGGTCTGCCAATTTCAAGTTCATATAATGGTGCAAGGTTTTCTACATCAAACTTCATAGCCCCATTTTTAACACCAGGGTACTTATCGGCAAAGTTTTTCAAGTTGCCGTAGTGGGTATTAACAATGCCAAAGGCTTTCTTTTCAACTAATTGCTGCAAAATAGCTTCTGCAATTGCACCGCCGATATTAGGTTCTGTACCAGTACCAAATTCATCAATCAAGTAAAGCGACCGCTTTTCCGCATGGAAAAGAAAGTGCTTCATATTTGTAAGGTGCGATGAATAGGTACTGAGGTCGTTCTCAATACTTTGCTCATCACCCATATCAATGAATATATCTTCAAAAATACCTGCATGGCTGGTATCTTCCATTGGTACAAGCAAACCACATTGCAGCATATACTGAATAAGCCCAACGGTTTTTAAGGTAACCGACTTACCCCCAGCGTTTGGACCTGAAACAATGAGTAAATGCGTTTCAGCATCTAAATCCAATGTTTGAGGTACTATTTTCTTTCCTTGTTTTGCAAGACTTTGCTTCAGTAAAGGGTGTTCTGCGCGCTTCCATTGGATGAGCGGTCTTTTGCCTAACTTAGGCTTTACCGCTTCAATAGCTAACGCAAAACGAGCCTTAGCCCTAATAAAATCTACCAGTCCCAAGAAAATTTGCAGCTTGAGTAGTGCTGGAACGTGCGGCCTAATAAAATCGGTTAGCTGAAGAAGGATTTTGAAAACCTCTCTTCGTTCTGCCAATTCAATTTCTCTGATCAGGTTATTCTGTTCAAGAATTTCAATAGGCTCAATATAAACGGTTTGACCAGTTGCTGATTCGTCGTGAATTAAGCCTTTCAGGTGGCGTTTATGTTCAGCCAATACAGGAAGAACCAAACGACCATTCCTAATAGTAGGAGAGGCATCGTCAGGCAAATAGCTATTTGCAGCCGCTTGGCGCATGATAGACTCAATTTTCCTCCTCAATGAGCCTTGTTCTGCAATTAGCTGCTTTCTTACTTTCTGAAGTTCGCTACTTGCACTATCTCTAATCCGACCATTTTCATCAATAATCAAATTGATACGAGGAATAATTCCTTTGTCTAAAAATAAACCTCCAGTAAGTGCCTTAAGCTGCGGCAATTCACCCTCTGGTTTGCTATTGAAAAAACGGATGCACTCATTGGCAGTTTCTAAAGCTGAACGCAAGGAAACTAATTCAGGCTCCTCTAAATAGCTATTTTCAATTTCGGCCTTTCTGAGTTGGGGCTGTATATTCAAAAAGTTATTGGAAGGCAATACCTCACCAGAGGCAAGCAATCTTCTTAATTCTTCAGTTTGACTTAGTAGTTTATTAACCGTATCAAACTGGGTGCTAAACTGAATCTTATCAACGAACGATTGACCTGTAGAACCACTACAATAGCTTTTCAATTGTTCGCGTACTATATCGAAACCTAATTTCTGTTCTAAATTTTTGGGGTATAACATTCAGTGGTATTTATTGCAGGGCAAAATTGGTAATAATAAGAACTAAAGAAAAGCCTAAGCTGTTCAGAATTGATATGTAAAAAGCACTTGTATTTTTACGTACTTTGCGGCTGAATTGGCGTTATGCTATAGTTATGCAAATCTGGAAATATTTTGCGATTACCTTGTTAGTAATCATTTTAGACCAAACCGTAAAGTTACTAGTCCACTACAATATGGAGTACGGCTTGGCTGGTGAAATTAGCGTTTTTGGCGATTGGTTTAAACTACATTATACCCGCAATCCTGGAATGGCCTTTGGTTTAGAGCTGGGTAGCAGTTATGGCAAATTAATTTTAACCTTGTTTAGGTTAGTTGCAATGGTGGGCATTGCCTATTTGCTAGTTGTTATGGAACGCAAAAACACCCATAAAGGCTTTTTAGTTTGTATGGCACTTATTTTAGGTGGTGCTATTGGGAATGTGATTGATAGTATTTTCTACGGGGTATTCTTAGATATTCCTGCACCGGGAGCAAGCACCCCTTGGTTTCACGGACAAGTAGTAGATATGTTTTTCTTTGATATATGGACTGGTATTTTACCAGATTGGATACCTGTTTTGGGTGGCGGTTACTACAACTTGTGGCCTATTTTCAATATAGCCGATAGCAGTATTTTCATTGGTATTTTTACCTCGCTGATATTTCAAAACAAGTTCTTTGCAGAACCAAAGAAAACTGAACCAACTGTTAATCAGGAACCTACAAAAGAAGTTCAATCTTAATGCTGCATACCGATAGCTACCTGCACCAAGGCAGAAGAAGCTTGCTTGTGCAGGAACTTATTCGTAAAGGAATTACTGATAGTACTGTATTGAATGCCATTGGTAAAATACCAAGGCACTTTTTCCTTGATCCTGTTTTTGAACGACAGGCTTACGAAGATAGGGCTTTTCCTATTGGTGAAGACCAAACCATATCCCACCCATTTACTGTAGCCAAACAAAGTGAACTTTTGCTTTTAGAACCTGGCTTAAAAGTGCTTGAGATTGGCACGGGTAGTGGTTACCAAGCGGCAGTATTGGCTGAAATAGGCGTTGAACTACACACTATTGAACGCCATAAACCCCTTACCCAAGCAGCTGCTAAGGTACTTGGAAAAATGGGTTACCAAATGCATTACTATGTAGGAGATGGAAGCATGGGACTACCAGCCCAAGCCCCTTACGATAGGATTATAGTTACCTGCGGTGCTCCTTTTCCGCCTGAGCCTTTAGTAGAGCAATTAAAGCCAAACGGTATTTTGGTTATTCCAATAGGGGATGGTAACGAACAAGAAATGTTCAGAATCACAAAAAAAGCCTCTGGTATTACTACTGAAGGCTTTGGAAAATTCGCTTTTGTGCCCCTTATTGGGCAACACGGGTGGAAGAATTAAACCGCTTTACTTTGTATTCCTTCTGGTTAAATCGTCCTTTTTAGGAGCAAAGTGCGCTACCTGAAACTTCTGTACCGTAGCATATCTATCTAGACTTTTCAAGTGTGCAGGGTACCTATCAGGATTATCTGGAGCATCCCAAATGGTTAAGGTTTCATTGCCTATGCCATCTTTATTTTCTAAGGTAATTACCAACATTGGCTTTATTTGAGTGATAGAATCCAAGGTAGCCATATCAGGATTTACCCAGCTTTCTATGCTGGACTTGGCTAACTCCTGCAAAAAGCGTTGCGTTTTGGCGCTATCAGCAGTGGGTACATTGCTTATTGTAAAGTTACCTTTATCATAAGTTAACGAAAACGAGCCTTGAGGATTACCCGGATAGTTCACACTTACTTTTTGTAAGATACTTGGATTAGTACGGAAAATATGCTTGTCGCGCCAATCTTCTTCCTTTACGTCAAATCGTTGGGCAAGTACTCCTTCAAAGCCAGGAATAAAGCCTATATAAGGCTCTTCTGCACCTTCCATTAGCAATACACTTCCTGTATGGTTATCCATATCCTGACCGACAAAGTAGGTTTTTAGTAAACCCTCACCAGCATACAATTCAACCTTAATGTGTTGGGTAGCAATACTTCTAACTACTTCTGCACGTTCGCTACTTGAAACGGGACGTTTAACATCAATATCGTGGATGCCTTTTAAAAGAGAACGCATAAGACCAGCATCGGCAATGGTTCTATTATTGATAAGCCAGATATTTCCTTTTTTAGTTATGGTATTCTTTCTACCATCTTTATGCGCTAAGAAAATCTTGGTTAATGAGGCGGTATCAAGTATTTGGAACTTGGTATCTATTGTATTTAATGTACTTGTTTGCTTTGAACTAATTGAATACCAAGCCAATGCGCCCAATACCAATACAGCCAACAATAATAATAACGATCTGTTTTTCTTCATCGGGAGTTTTAAAAGGAGTAAATCTATTTATTGAAACGGGTAAAACGGCGTTTTCTGATATTTAGCCTTACCGCTCCAAAAGCTAATATGATTAAAACTGGAACTGCTATGTTGGCAAACTGCCAAGTACCTTTTTGCTTTGCAATTCTTGGTCTATCAAGCGGACGTAGTTTAATGTCTTTTGATTTTGCAACGATAAGCCCCTTTTCATCAAGCATATAGTTCAAACAATTCATCACAAATTCCTTGTTAGCAAACTGTACCTGCGCAAATCGATCAAAACCTAATGGATAGGTTTGGCCTGTACGCGTTGAAAAATCGTTTCTTACAAAATCGCCATCGGCAACTACCAATACTTTGCCATTGTAACCTTTTTCTTTAAACA